>CAZMRN010000025.1:9794-13155 GCA_964568575.1 uncultured Caulobacteraceae bacterium | reverse complement strand
TGTCGCCATGGCTTGCTCCTCGGCCGCGCGCCGGCCTCGCGGTTAGGGATACCCGTCACAAACCGTAACGCAACGTGTGTTGAGCGGCGGGGCGGGCGCCCATAGATCAGCCTCGCCGCAGTCGGGGGGCTCGCGGCGCAAGAGGGCAGCGTGGCGCAGCAGCAAACGATTGCAGGCCCGGCGGTGTGCGCGGGCGTCGGCGTCCATACCGGCGAGCATGTGCGTCTCGTTCTGCGCCCGGCTGCGCCGGATACGGGCGTCGTGTTCAACCGCGCCGATCTGAGCGGCCGCGCGCCTATTCGCGCCGCGTGGAGCGCGGTCGCCCACACCGAACTCGGCACCACGCTGCGCGGCGAAGACGGCGCCGAGATCGCCACGATCGAGCACCTGATGGCCGCCTGCGCCGGCCTCGGCGTGGACAATCTCATCGTCGACGTCGACGGCCCCGAAGTGCCCATCCTGGACGGGTCGGCCGCGCCGTTCGTGCAGGTTCTGCTCAATGCCGGCTTGCGCGCCCAGGCGGCGCCGCGCCGGGTGATCCGCATTCTCGAGACGGTCGCGATCGCCGACGGGGCCAAACGCGCCGCGCTGTCGCCTGTGTGCGGCGACGCGCTGGAGATGGACGTCACGATCCGCTTCCGCGACGCCGCCATCGGCGTGCAGCGCCGCCGCCTGACGCTGACGCCCGACAGCTTCCTCGACGACGTCGCCGGCGCGCGCACGTTCGGCTTCATGGCCGATTTGTCCCACATGCATGAGCGCGGCCGCGGCCGCGGCGCCTCGCTCGACAATGTCGTGGTGATCGACCAGGGCGCGGTGGTGAACCCGGAAGGCCTGCGCTTCGAGGATGAATTCGTCCGCCACAAGATGCTCGACGCGATCGGCGATCTGGCGCTCGCGGGCGCCGCGATCGCGGGCCGCTACGAGGCCGATCAGCCTGGCCACGCGATGAACGCCCGCCTGGTGAAGGCGCTGATGGCCAATCCCGCGGCTTGGCGCCTGGAGACGCTCGAGGCCGCGCCGAGCCGCGCCGCCGCCATCGCCTGATCGGCGCACAGGACAGGCGCCGTCAGCGCTTCCGCAGGCCCGCGAGGTCATGTATTGACGCGGGTTCAAGCGGTTGCTGTGCAGCCGACATCCCCTTCCTGACGAGAGGCCGTTCCATGGTTCGCCGCTTCGCCCCTTGGATTGGAGCCGCGCTGATGGCCGCGAGCCTTGCAGCCTGCGGCGGCGCGCCCGAGGCGGAGATGCAATTCGTCGAGGAGCCGGTCGCCGCGCTTTATAACCGCGCCGCAGATTTGCTCGACCAGCGACGCTACACCGAAGCGGCCACCGCGTTTGAGGAAGTCGAGCGCCAGCATCCCTATTCGTCCTGGGCGCGGCGCGCGGTGCTGATGGCGGCCTACGCCAAGTACCAATCGAACCAATATGACGAGGCGATCGAGGCCTCGCAGCGATTCATCGCGCTGCATCCCGGCAACGAAAGCACGCCCTACGCCTATTACCTCATCGCCACCTGCTATTTCGAACAGATCCTCGACGTCGGCCGCGACCAGGCGACGACGGAGCAGGCGCTGGCGGCGTTGCAGGACGTCGTGCGCCGCTTTCCGGAAAGCGATTATGCGCGCGACGCGCGCTTGAAGATCGACATGACCTACGACCAATTGGCCGGCAAGGAGATGGAGATCGGGCGCTTCTATCTCATGCGCGACCAGCACCTGGCGGCGATGAACCGCTTCCGCCGCGTGGTCGAAGATCCCAACTTCCAGCGCACCACCCATGTGCCCGAAGCGCTGCATCGCCTGGTGGAGGCGTATGTGTCGGTGGGCATGACGGAAGAGGCGCAGCGCACCGCCGCGATCCTCGGATACAATTATCCCGGCAGCTCCTGGTATCTCGCCACGTATCGGCTGATGACCGATCGCGGGGTCGCGCAGGTGTCCGACGAGGAAGCCCAGCGCCGCGGCTGGCTGTCGCGCATTTTCTGATCGCGCGCCGTGAGCGCAGCGGACATTCCCGTCGATGCGCTGACCGTTGCGCAGGCGCGCAAGGAATTGGCGCGCTTGGCGCGTGAGATCGCCGAGCACGATCGCCGCTATCACGAAGACGACGCGCCGATCATCACCGATGCGGCGTTCGACGCTTTGCGCCGGCGCAATGAGGCGATCGAGGCGCGCTTTCCCGATCTCGTGCGCGCCGACACGCCCGCCGCGCGCGTCGGCGGCAAGCCGCGCGAAGGCTTCGGCAAGGTCGTGCATGCGGTGCCTATGCTGTCGCTCGACAACGCCTTCGCCGAAGACGACGTCGTCGATTTCCTCGAACGCATCCGGCGCTTCCTCAATCTCGCGCCCGAAGATGCCCCGCTGATCACCGCAGAGCCGAAGATCGACGGGCTCTCGGCCAGCCTGCGCTACGAGAACGGGATTTATGTGCGCGGCGCGACGCGCGGCGACGGGCGCGAAGGCGAAGACGTCACCGCCAATCTCGCGACCATCGCCGATATCCCCGCACGCCTTAAGGGCAAAGGCTATCCCGCGGTGCTCGAAGTGCGCGGCGAGGTCTATATGGAGAAGGCCGCGTTCGCGGCGATGAACGCGCGCGCCGCCGAGGCGGGGCTGCCGCTTTACGTCAATCCACGCAACGCCGCCGCCGGCGCCGTGCGCCAGCTCGACGCCAACATCACCGCCGCGCGGCCGCTGCGCTTTTTCGCCTGGGGCTGGGGCGAGATTTCAGAGCCGATCGCGGCGACGCAGTCGGAGGCGCTGACGCGCTTCGAGCGCTGGGGCTTGCCCGTCAACGCGCAGCGCGCCATCGCCGCCGATGCAGCTGGGCTTATCGCGGCGTATCGCACGCTTGAAGCGGCGCGCGCGGGCCTGCCGTACGAAATCGACGGCGTCGTCTACAAGGTCGATCGTTTGGACTTGCGTGAACGATTGGGATTCGTCTCGCGCAGCCCGCGCTGGGCGATCGCGCACAAATTCGCCGCTGAACAGGCCGAAACCGTGCTCGAGGCGATCGACATCCAGGTCGGGCGCACCGGCGCGCTGACGCCGGTGGCGCGGCTGAAGCCCGTCTTCGTCGGCGGCGTGACGGTGACCAACGCCACGCTGCACAACGAAGACGAGATCAAGCGCAAGGACATCCGCGTCGGCGATGCGGTGGTGATCCAGCGCGCCGGCGACGTGATCCCGCAGATCGTGTCCGTCGTCCTGGAGAAGCGGCCCAAGGGCGCGGCGCCCTATGCGTTTCCGCATCAATGCCCGGCGTGCGGGTCGCAGGCGGTGCGCGAAAGCGACGAGACCGGCGCGATGGATGCGGTGCGCCGCTGCACCGGCGGGCTCGTCTGTCCGGCGCAGGCCAA
>CAZMRN010000025.1:5659-9765 GCA_964568575.1 uncultured Caulobacteraceae bacterium | reverse complement strand
CGAGAAGCAGATCGACGCGCTGTTCGATGCGGAGATCGTTCGCGAGCCGGGCGATATTTTTCAGATTCCGGAAAAAGTGCGATCGGGCGCGCTGCCCCTGGCCAAGCGCGAAGGCATGGGCGAGCAGAGCGTCGCCAATCTGATCGCCGCGATCGAGGCGCGCCGCGAGCCGGCCTTGGCCCGCTTCGTCAATGCGCTCGGGATCCGGCATATCGGCGAGACGATCTCCGACACCTTGGCGCGCGCTTATGGCTCGTGGGCGGCGCTGGCGGAGGCGGCGACCGCCGCCGCAGACCGCGCCGGCCCCGCCTGGGCGGAATTGGAATCGATCGAAAAGATCGGCCCGACGAAGGCGCAAGCGCTGGTCGATTTCTTCGCCGAGCCGCACAATCGCGCGATGCTCCAGCGTTTGCTTTACGATGCGCAAAACAATCCCGCAGGCGTGCGGCCGAGGGATGCGGAAAAGGCGGCCTCGACGCATGCGCTCTCGGGCAAGACGATCGTGTTCACGGGGACGCTTGAGAAGATGACGCGCGACGAGGCCAAGGCGCGCGCGCTCGCGCTCGGCGCCAAGGTGGCGGGCTCGGTGTCGAAGAAGACCGATCTCGTGGTCGCGGGCCCCGGCGCCGGCTCGAAGCTTAAAGAGGCGACCGCGCTTGGCGTCGAGGTGATCGACGAGGACGCCTGGATCGCGCGCAGCGCGTAGGAGCTGATCGACTGCGAATGAAGCGTGCAAGCGCTCAAGGATGCGCGCGGCGCTCCGTCAGCCAGGCGGCGCCGCCCGCGAGCAGATAGACGATCAGCGCATTGAGCGCGAAGGCGGATGTCGAACTTGGCGTCGGCAGCGTCATCCCGACGATCTGCAGCGCGACGAGAAAGGCCATGAAGACGATCGCCGGCCACGCTGCTTGCGACAGCGTTTTGAGGCGCGCGGCGAGCGCGGCGCACGCGACGCCCAAGAGGCCGATCTCCAACGCTTGCTCGGGCACGGGATAGTTCCACAAGCCCAGCCCGACCTTTGCGCCGCCGGGCCACAGCTCGAGGTCCGGCCGATGCACGAGAAAATCGAGCAGCCAATGGGAAAACACGACCGCGCCGATCCAGGCCGCTGGTCGCCACGAGACGCGCAGCGCTGCGCGCGCCAAAAGCGCCGCCGCCGCCGACCACGCCAACGCAGCCGGCAGCGAATGCGTGAACGGCATGAAATGAAGATCAAGCGGCGAGCCGGGCAAGGTTTCGTCGAAGCGAAAGCGTTCGATGTCCGCCATGACCAGCGCGGCCCAGCCGATGTCCACCGCTTGGCAGCCGATCACATAAGCCCACAGCGGCGCGCGCGGCTCGGCCGCCTTCGCTGCAAGCGCCGCTGCATAATGGCCCACGAACATCGCGTCGCGCCTTGGCTTCAGATCGGTTGCGTTTCCTGCTCCAGCCAAGCTTTCGCGTCGCCGTCGAGCTGCGGGCCGACGACGGCGAGCACGCGCGCATGATAGGCGTTGAGCCAGTCGCGTTCGACCTTGGAGAGCAGGGGTTTGGCGATCAAGGCGCGCGCGATCGGCGCCAGCGTCAGCGTTTCAAAGCCGAGCATGGGCCGCTCGCCGCCGGGGACGTCGGCGGCCTCGGTGACGACCTGCAGGTTCTCGATGCGAATGCCATAGGCGCCGGTCTTGTAATAGCCGGGCTCGTTGGAGACGATCATGCCCGGCTCGAGCGCAACCGCGTTCACCGCCTTGGCGATGCGGTGCGGGCCTTCGTGCACGCCAAGATACGACCCCACGCCGTGGCCGGTGCCGTGATCATAATCGAGGCCGGCGTCCCACAGGCTGATGCGCGCGAGCGCGTCGAGCTGATGGCCGGTCGTGCCTTTGGGAAAGCGTACGCGCGCCAGCGCGATATGGCCTTTCAGCACGCGGGTGAAACGGTCGCGCATCTCCTTGGTGGGCCGTCCGATCGGCACGGTGCGGGTGATGTCGGTGGTGCCGTCAAGATATTGGCCGCCGGAATCGATCAGGAACAATTGACCGCGGGCGAGGCGGCGATTGGTTTTTTGGTTGACGCGATAATGCACGATCGCGCCGTTCGGCCCCGCGCCTGAAATCGAATCGAACGACAGATCCTGCAAGGCGCCGGTGTCGCGGCGAAAGCCTTCGAGCGTCTTGCAGGCGGTGATCTCATCGACCTTGCCGCTTTGCGCTTCGGTCGCCGCCCAGTGAAGAAAGCGCGCGACCGCTGCGCCGTCGCGCGCGTGCGCCTTGCGCGCGCCTTCGATCTCGCCGGCGTTCTTGCGCGCGCGTGGAAACGTCACCGGATCGACGCCGCGCAGGATGGTGGCGCCCGCGTCCTGCAGCGCGCCGAAATACCACGCCGAGGCGCTGGCGGGATCGAGGCGGACGCGTTTGGACGTCAGCGCCGCGAGCGCGTCAGGCAAATCCTCAGGGCGGCGCAGGCTCACTTCATTGCCGAGCCATTCGCGCAGGCGCGGCGAAACCTTTTGCGGATCGAGGAAAATATCCGCGCGCCCGTCGGCGTGCAGGATCGCCTCGCCCAGCGGCAGCGGCGAGCGCGCCACGTCGCCGCCGCGGATATTGAAAAGCCAGGCCAGCGACGCCGGCGAGGTGATGACGGCCGCATCCGCGCCGTCGGCCGCGATCGCTTCGCCCACACGCTTGCGCTTGGCGGCGGCGGGTTCGCCGGCGTAATCCTCGGGGTGCGGTACGATCGGCGCCGCGGGGCGGGCGGGACGATCGGCCCAGGCCTCGTCGATCGGATTGGGCGAGACGGGCGTGAGCAGCGCGCCGACGTCGGCGGCTGCGGCCTTCAAGCGGTCGAGCGCATCGGGGCTGACGAGCTTGGGATCGTAGCCGATCTTGGCCCCGCGCCAGGCGCGCTCGCGCAGATAGGCGGCCGCTCCGCCCTCCATCAGGTCGCGATAATCGAACAGCTTGCCGTCGACCTGCGCGCGCACCTGCAAGGTGTAGCGTCCGTCGACGAAAATCGCCGCCTCGTCGCGCAGCACGATCGCGGCGCCGGCGGAGCCGGTGAAGCCTGTGAGCCAGGCGAGGCGGTCATACGCGGCGGGCACGTATTCGTTCTGCCATTCGTCCTCGTGGGGGACGTAGAAGCCGTCCAGCCCGGCCTTGGCGAGCGCCTTGCGCAAAAGCGGCAGGTGCTTGCGGCCAAGCGTGGGGCCGCCCTGTTCTTCGTATGTCTGGAACATGATCTACACGTAGCGATCTCGTTGCGGCGGCGCAATCCGCCTGCAATCCGCGCCGATTAAGCCTTAATCTGCGCACACGATCACGCGTAGCGCGACGCTTTGGGAGATGGCGATGCGGAAAGGCCTTTTGGCGCTGGTCTTGGCGGCGGCGGCGGTTCCCGCGGCGGCGGCGAGCGTGCCGGAGCCGTGGTCTGCGCAATTGGCGCAACAATTGGCGCACATCGAGGAGGCCGCCGCACGCAACGGCTTCGCGCGCGTCGCCGGGCCGTTCAGCGCCGGCGCCGCGCAGGGCATCACCCTGCATCTCGACGCCGGCGGCGAATATCGCATCGCCGCTGTGTGCGACGCCGATTGCACGGACATCGATTTGCGCCTGTTCGACCAGAACGGGCGCCTGATCGAGGAGGATCTCGGCCGCGACGATCACCCGATCGTCAGCTCGCTGCCGGCCTGGTCCGGCGCGTTCGTGGTCGAGGCCCGCATGCACGATTGCCGGCACGCCGAGGGCTGTTATTTCGCGGTCGACGTATACGGTCGCGCGCGCGGCCTTTGAAACGCTAGCGCCGACCAGGATTCGCGGCGGATGCGGCGCACAAGACGCATGCCGCGGCTTTCGTAAGCAAGACGCACGAGCGGCTCCTGCTGGCGCAACAGGCCTGAGAGGATCAGCGTTCCGCCCGGCGCGGTCGCGGCGGTGAGGATCGGCGCAAGCCGGATCAGGGGCCGCATCAGGATATTGGCGAACACGACGTCATAGCGCGCATGGCGCGCCGCCCCGCCATCGGCCGCGCGCACGCGCACCCGCGGGCGGACTTTATTTTGCGCGACGTTCACCGCGGCGATCGCGGCTGCGCGCGGATCGATTTCGATCGCCAAGGCCTGCGCCCCGGTT
>CAZMRN010000025.1:2829-5649 GCA_964568575.1 uncultured Caulobacteraceae bacterium | reverse complement strand
CGCCGCCGCGATCGCCAGCACGCCGGAGCCGGCGCCGATATCGAGCGCGCGGCGGACGCGGCGTCGGCGCAGCACGCCTTCGAGCGCGATGAGGCAGCCCCAGGTGGTGCCGTGATGACCCGTGCCGAACGCCTCGGACGCTTCGATCCAGATCTTCTTCACCCCGCCATGCAGCGCGCCCAGCGCATGTGCGCCGGCGACCACGAAGCGCCCCGCGCGCACCGGCGGCAAACCATCGAGCGACATCGCCACCCAATCGGCGTCCTCGATCGGCGCCGCGTTGACGAACAAGTCCGGCGCGGCCGCGCCGACGATGGCCCGCACGCTGTCGGCGTCCTGGTCGGAGCCGACATAGACTTCCAGGCGAAAGCGCGAGGGGCCTTCCTCGAACCACGACACGGCCTCGGCGGGGGAGGGATCGTGACGGTCGAGTTCGTCCGCCGCGGCCCGGATCGCAGGCATGGGGCCGACGGCGGTCAACAGGATCATGGCGCGGTGTGTATGCGGTCGCGGCGCGCGAGTCACGGGGGCCGGTCACAGCGTCGTGATGGCGGGCGCGCATCGGTTCAGAATGCATTCAGGTTGCGGCTGGCCTTGTCGCTCACGGGTGGTGCGAGGGCGGTCATGGAGCGAAAGCTGATGCGAAACGCAATGTTGATGGTGTCTGCAGCGTTTGCGGCTTTGGTCGGGGGCGCTTCGGCCGCTGCGGCCACGCGCCCTGAAGCGCCGACGCAACCCTTGGGGCGCGTGATCGCGCATGGGCCCGCGCCGGCCGCTGAAGCCGCCGCGCCGCAGGATGGCCGGTTGATCTTCGCCGGCAATTCCAGCTCCAACTCGTCGAGCAACTCGAGCTTCAACCGCTCCAGCAATTCCAGCTCGAATTCTTCGTCGAACTCCTCATCCAATTCGTCTTCGAATTCGTCGGACGATGGCTGGTACGACCGTCGCTGGCGCGGCGACCGCGGCTATTATCGCTACGAAGAAAGCGTGCGCTACGGGCGCGACGGCAGCGTCGACCGCCGCATCGATGAGCGCATCGACCGCCGCAGCGGCGACCATGACGACGACGATTGAGATCTGCGGGCGGCGCGGCGCTACAGCGCCGCGTCGCCCTGCGCGGTGCGGGGCGTGGCGTGAGACATCCGGTCATCGAGTTTCTGTGCGCGCCGGAGGATGACGGCGTTATCGCGCGGCCCATGCCGGCGGGCGAGGCGCTGCCGTCCTGGTTTCGCAAGCTGCAGGCGGTCGAGTCCGATCAGGTGTCCACCACCAACAACGCGCTCACGGTCAAGCGGTGCATGCCGTTTCTCGACGCCATGACGCTCGGGTGGATCCTGCCGCTGTGCGCGACGGTGCGCCTGGAGATCGCGGAGAATGGCGCGCGGCTCGACGCCGGCTGGGATTTCGACCGCACGATGATCAGCTTCCACAATCCCGAACAGGTGCGCGGCCATCCGTTGCAGCCGCGGCCGCCGGCGAAGGTGCACAATTACTGGTCGATCCGCACGCCGAAGGGATGGAGCTGCCTGTTCACGCCGCTGCTGAACCGCGAGTCCGCGCCGATCGAGATTCTGTCAGGCGTGGTCGACACCGACCAATACCACGCGCACATTCATTTCCCATTTTTCGCAACCGGACCCGACGGGCGCTATACGCTGGAGAAGGGCCTGCCTTTGGTCCAGGTCATCCCGTTTCAACGCGCGGCGATGAAGGCCGACATCCGCGCCGAACGCCCGGAAGAATCCGCCTCGCGCGTGAAAATCCTGCGCGCGACGCAAGCCGGCGACGGCTGGTATCGCCTGAACGCCCGGGCGAGGCGTTAGCGCAAGGCTTCCGGAAAGCGCGGCAGCGCGTCGAAATCCTCCGGCACGTGCTGGCGCACGACGCGCGCGCCGGTTTCCGCGGCGATGCGTTCGATCTTGTCCATGCTGGCGAGCGTCTGCGCGCGATCGACGTTGAAGCGCGGCACGCGCCGGTTGGCGCGGCTTTCGGCGAGATGGAACATGTCGCCGGTGAGCAGGACGGGCCCGGCGTCCGCCAGGCGCACCAGCAAGACCGTGTGGCCGGGCGTGTGTCCCGGCGCCTGGATGATCGTGACGCTGCCGTCGCCGAACACGTCATGATCGGCGTCGCCGGCGATCAGCCGCGTATTGGCGTTTTCAAGCGCGGCGTAGGCGGCGAAGGATTGCGCATCGGCGCGCGCTTCGGGGCGAAACATGTAGGCGCGCTCATCCGCATCGACGATCCAGGTGGACGCGGCGAAGAGGCCGCCATTGCCGGAATGATCGAAATGGCTGTGCGAAAACGAAACGAACTCGATGTCGGCCGGCGCAAGACCCAATTGCGTCAATTGCGCCGACAACGTCGTCGGCATCGACAGGCGGAACGGGCCGTTCTCGATCACGCCGCCCGGCGCCTGGGCGAGCGCTTCGGGCAGGCCGGTGTCCCAGATCAGATCGCCCGCCGGGTGGCGGATGAGATAGCATGGATCGACCATGTCGCGCGTGACGCCGGCATAGGCGCCGTCGTCGGCGAAGATGTCGGCGTTGGTGGTGGTGAGCCGGCCGCAGTCGAGCGCATAGAGCGCCACGTCCGGCGCGGGCGCCGGGGCGGAGGAGGCGCAGGCGGCGAGCGCGAGCGCGGCGAAGGCGGCGGTCAAGGCGTGTTTCATCAGCGAGGCTTATAGCCAAGGCGCCGCCCTTCGCAAAACGCTGTCACACCGCGCTCGCCGGGACCACGAAGCTTTCGATCACCTTCTTCTCGCCCGCCTTCTCGAAATCGATGGTGAGCTTGGCGCCTTCAATGGCGCGGATGCGGCCA
>CAZMRN010000025.1:0-2794 GCA_964568575.1 uncultured Caulobacteraceae bacterium | reverse complement strand
CGGAACGCAGCGCATACGCCTGACGGATCTTACCGCGTCGCTGCTGGCGACAAGCCGCGCTTCGCCGTCGATGATGGGCGGCGCGGCGTAGGGCTTGCCGCTGGCGGCGCGATCCTGCGCGCGTTTCCATCCCGGGCTCGAATAGCCTGATGTGAAGCCGCCGCCTGGGGCGTAGGCGTCGAACCGCGAGAAGCTTTTGTCGGACACGCCGGGGTGCTGATACCCGGTCTCCGAAATCGCATCGACGTGCTCGTGCGGTAACTCATCAATGAAGCGCGACGGCAGCACGCTCTGCCAGCGGCCGTGAATTTGCCGGTTCGCCGCAAACGAAATGCGCGCGCTTTCCCGCGCTCGCGTAATGCCGACATAGGCGAGCCGGCGTTCTTCCTCCAGGCCCTTGTCGCCGTTCTCCTCGATCGAGCGCTGCGAGGGAAACACCGTCTCCTCCCAGCCCGGAAGAAACACCAGCGGCCATTCAAGGCCTTTCGCAGCGTGCAGCGTCGACAGATGCACTTCATCGCCGCCGCCTTCGTTCTCGATATCGAGAACCAACGACACGTGCTCCATATAGGCGGCCAATGTGTCGAACTGGCCCATCGCCTGCACCAACTCCTTGAGGTTCTCAAGCCGCGTCTGCGCGGTGGGCGATTTGTCGTTCTGCAGCATGGCGGTATAGCCGCTTTCGTCGAGCACGGTTTCGGCCAATTCGACATGCGGGACCCGCGCCGCATTGGCGCGCCAGCGGTCGATGTCGGCGATGAAGGCGCGCAGGCTGGTGCGCGCCTTGAGCGGCAGATCGTCCCCGCGCGCCAACTCGCGCGCCGCCGCGAACAGCGAGCGATAGCGATACGAGCCGCCGCGCGCGGGCTCGTCGATCGAGACGACCTCGCCGGTGTCGGCGTCGAACAGCGGGCCCGCATCGGTGACGAAGCGCGGCGGCGGTTTGGCCGCGAGCGCGTGCAGCTTCTGCACGGCCCCTTCGCCAAGGCCGCGCTTGGGCTGGTTGATGACGCGCTCGAAGGCGAGGTCGTCGTCCTCCGAGATGATCAGGCGCAGATAGGCGTGCGCATCGCGCACCTCGGCGCGCTCGAAGAAGCGCGGTCCGCCGATCACCTTGTAGGGAATGCGCAACATCAAGAAGCGCTCTTCGAAGGCGCGCATCTGCCAGGCCGCGCGCACGAGCACGGCGATGTCGGAATAGCGCTTGCGCGCGCCGTACCACGCCTCGATGTCGTCGCCGATCAGGCGCGCTTCGGCTTCGCCGTCCCACACGCCGCGCACCTTCACGCGCTCGCCGGCATCGTCCTCCGTCCACAGCGTCTTGCCAAGGCGGCCGCGATTGTGATCGATCAGCTTGGCGGCCGCGCCCAGAATGTGCCCGGTGGAGCGATAATTGCGCTCCAGGCGAACCACTTTCGCGCCGGGAAAATCGCGCTCGAAGCGCAGGATGTTGTCGACCTCGGCGCCGCGCCAGCCATAGATGGATTGGTCGTCGTCGCCGACGACGCACAGATTGCTGGAGCCCTGCGCCAACAGCCGCAGCCACAAATATTGCGCGACGTTGGTGTCCTGGTACTCGTCCACCATCAGATAAGTGATCTTGCGGAGATACTCCGCCAGCACGTCCGGCCGGTTAGTGAAGATCGTGATCATGTGGACCAGAAGATCGCCGAAATCGCAGGCGTTCAGCACCTTCAGCCGGTCCTGATAGAACCCGTAGAGGCTTGCGCCCTTGCCGTCGGCGAAGCCGTACGCCTCGCCCTTCGGCACTTTATCCGGCGTCAGCGCGCGGTTCTTCCAGCCGTCGATGAGCCCTGCGAGATTGCGCGCCGGCCAGCGCTTTTCATCGATATTTTCCGCTTCGAGAATTTGTTTCAACAGGCGGATCTGGTCGTCCGTATCCAGAATCGTGAAGCTCGATTTCAGGCCGACGAGTTCGGCGTGGCTGCGCAGCATGCGCGCCGAGATCGAGTGGAACGTGCCGAGCCAGGGCAGGCCGCCGCCGCCCGGCCCGATCAGGGATTCGATGCGCGTGCGCATTTCGCGCGCGGCCTTGTTGGTGAAGGTGACGGCCAGGATCTGCCACGGCTTGGCGCGCCCGGTTGAGATCAGATGCGCCAGGCGCGTGGTCAGCACGCGCGTTTTTCCCGTGCCGGCGCCGGAGAGCACGAGCACCGGCCCGTCGAGCGCTTCGACCGCGGCGCGCTGTTCGGGATTGAGCCCGTCCAGATAGGGCGCTTGCGCCATCGCGCGGCGGGACAGGGGAAGGGGGTCGGTCATTCTGATTCGACAGCTTGCCCGCGCCTTCTAGCACGAAGCGCGAACGCGCGTCGCGGCTGCAACGCCGCTCGCCACAGGCCGCCGCCCTTGTTAGGTCTGCGCCCGACGCAGCGGAGGGCGCGATGGCCGACATCTTCATCTCCTACGCCCGGGAAGACGCCGCGCGCGCCCAGACGATCGCGCGCGCGCTCGAGGCGTCGGGCTATGACGTGTTCTGGGACCGCGAAATCCCGCCAGGGCTCACCTGGGCGGATTTCCTCGAGCAGAAAATCGGCGCGGCCAAGCGCGTGCTGGTGCTATGGAGCGTGGCCTCGACGCAATCGCAATGGGTGCGTGAAGAAGCGCGCATGGGGCGCGACAGCGGCAAGTTGATCCCCGTCATGCTCGACGGCGCGCAGCCGCCGTTCGGCTTCGGCGAGGTGCAGGCGGCCAATTTGGCGGACTGGAACGGCCGCACCGACCATCCCGCATGGGTGCGGCTCGACGGCGCCCTGCGCGCAGCGCTCGGCAAGCC
>CAZMRN010000024.1:0-13215 GCA_964568575.1 uncultured Caulobacteraceae bacterium | reverse complement strand
GGCTGCGCCGATCATCACGCCGTTGCCGGAAGCCCCGCCGGCGCCCGCCGTCGAACCTTCCAGCGCGCCGCAACCGGCGCCGGTTCAGGGCGCCAAGGTGTCGTTCCTGGTGCGCTTCACCGATGATCACCCGCTTGCGCGCGCGCAAGCGCTGGAGGCGCAAGGCCGCCGCGCCGAAGCCGCCCAGGCAGCGCGCGCCGGCTTACGTCGCACCCGCGCCTTGCGCGGCTTGTGCTTTCAGCGGTTCACCGCCGGCGGCTATGAAATCGTTCTAGAAACATGCAATCAAATCGCAACATCCGAGCAGGACGCCTATGTCGAGCGGTGGACGGCGGCGCTGAGCGGACTGGACGGCGTGGAATACGCCGAGCCCAACGCCATCGCCCAGCCCGACCGCGCGGCGCAGAAATTGTAGGGGGAGGGAACCTTGGCCGCTTACGCGCAATCCTTGACGCAAGGCGCAATCATCGATCGCGCCGTGCGCACAGCGGATGGTCTGTCGCTGCATGCGCGCGATTACGAGCCCTTGGCGCCGGTGACCGGCCTGCCGGTGATCTGCCTGCACGGCTTGACCCGCAACGCCAATGATTTCGAAGTCGTCGCGCCGCGCATCGCCGCGTTGGGACGGCGGGTCATCGCGATCTCGATGCGCGGGCGCGGGCGCTCCGATCGCGATCCCGATCCGGCGCATTATGCGCCGCCCGTTTACGCCCAGGACGTGATCGCCGCGATGGCGCAACTGGATGCGCCGCGGGCGGTGTTCATCGGCACCTCGATGGGCGGGCTGATCTCCATGCTGGTCGCCGCGATGGCGCCGGACAAGATCGCAGCCTGCGTGCTCAACGATATCGGCCCCGAACTCGATCCCGCAGGTTTGCGGCGCATCGGCGCCTATGTCGGTCAACAAGGCGCCGTAACGGGATGGAGCGCGGCGGCTGACGTTGCGCGCAAGCACAACGAAATCGCGTTTCCGGGCCGGGACCAAGCGTTCTGGGAGGCGTTCGCGCGGCGCACCTTCCGCGAGCGTCCCGACGGCGCGCTGGAGCCGGACTACGATCCGATGATCGCGCTGGCGTTTCAGCCGCAGGATGCGCCAGCGCCGGATATGACGCCGCTGTTCGCGGCGCTGGCGAAAGCGCCGATCCTGGTGGTGCGCGGCGGAACCAGCGATCTGTTGTCGCCGCAGGGCGTGGCGCGGATGCAGGCCTTGGCGCCGAGTGTGTCGGTCGCGGTGGTCGACGGCGTGGGCCACGCGCCGATGTTGGACGAGCCGCAGGCGTGGGAGGCCATCCTCGAATTCCTCGCCCGCACGCCCTAGGGCGCGCCGTTTCACGCCGATGCGCGCGGGGCGGCGGTGGCCCTGTGATAACTACAAATCTCCCATCGACTTGATAGGATAAGTTCGTCATGATCGCCGATAGGGTGCGCGGCTTGGGCGATGCTTACCAGTAAAGCGAAATACGCGTTGCGCGCCATGATCGATTTGGCGGCGCAGGCTGTGGCGGGCGAACGCCGGCCGGTCTTCATCGGCGATGTCGCCGAACGTCAAGGCATCCCGCGGCGCTTTCTCGAGAATATATTGTTGGAATTGCGCAAGCACGGCCTAGTGGTCAGCCATCGCGGAAAACTCGGCGGTTATGCGCTCGCGAAGGCGCCCGAAGAGATCACCTTCGCCGACGTGATCCGCGCGATAGACGGTCCGCTGGCGATGACGCCGTGCACCAGTCGCACAGCCTATCGACGTTGCGAGGATTGCAAGGATGAGGCGAGCTGCGCTGTGCGCGACGCCTTGGTCAAGGTTCGTGATGCAAGCGCGGCGATTCTGGAGGGCGCCACGCTCGCCGCAGCGGCGCGCAACCCGGCGCAGCGACCGCCGCATGGCGGGCGCCGTCGCGTAGGCACATCGTCGCCAGCTTAGCGCGCGCAAAGCCGACTTCGCGCCTGCGGTCACAATGCGCGGTCCTGCACAGCCGGGGCGGGCAAGGCGCAGCGAGAGGCAGGAGCCAAGCGCGCAGCCTCGGCCCTAGCGCTGCGCGCCAACGATCCTGGCGGAGAGGGTGTCCGCCAAATAGTGCTGCTCGCCGCTATCCGCGCCTATCCGCATTTGTCTTGAAAAACCTCAATTAATAAGTCTTTTTGCCGTTTCTCTTGTTCGCACCTATCCGTTGCCGGGCGGCGCCTTTCGGTGCTTATTGGGGGAAACGATAGGGGAAAGGATGGCGGCGAAGCGTGGCGCGAAGCAGGCTCACGGATCGGATGGTCAAGCAAGTGCGCAAGCCGGGCGTGCTGATTGACGGCGCCGGCTTGCGCTTGCGGATCACGGCCAACGCCAATACCGGCGAACTGCGCAAGTCCTGGGTGCTGCGGGTGACGGTGAAGGGTGGGCCGGTCCGCGAGATCGGCTTGGGCTCGGCCCACGACATCCAGCTTACTGAAGCGCGCACGCGCGCGAGAGAAGCCCGCAAGCTCGCTCGGGATGGCGTCGACCCCGTCGAAGCCCGTGACGCTGAGGTCGCGCGTCGCGCGCTAGAGGCGGCCCGCGCCATGACCTTTCGCCAATGCGCCGAAGCGCTCATCGCTACGCATGAGGCAGGCTGGAAGAACGCCAAGCACCGCCAGCAATGGGTGAACACGCTCAAGACCTACGTCTATCCCGTGTTCGGCGATGTGCCCGTTCAAACGATCGATGTGAGCTTGGTCATGAAGGCGATTGAGCCGATCTGGAAAACTAAGACGGAAACTGCGAGCCGTGTGCGCCAGCGGATCGAGTCGGTGCTCGATTGGGCCGCAGTGCGCGGCTATCGCCAAGGCGAGAATCCTGCTCGCTGGCGCGGCCACCTGGAACGGGCGCTGCCGGCGCGCGCCAAAGTGCAGAAGGTCAAGCACCACGCCGCTTTGCCGTTCGCCGACCTGCCCGCCTTCATGGGCGAGCTGCGCGCCATGAGCGGCGACAGCGCCCGCGCGCTGGAATTCGCGATCCTGACGGCGACGCGGACCAATGAGACGCTGAAAGCGCGCTGGTCCGAGATCGACCTCAAGACCAAAGTCTGGACGATTCCCGGCGAGCGCATGAAAGCCGGTTGCGAGCATCGCGTGCCCCTGTCGGCGGCGGCGCTCGCCGTGCTGGAAGCCATGGGCATGGCGCACCCCAAGAGCGATTGGGTATTTCCCACCGCTTCTTTGCGCAGTGATCGGGAGCCTACGCTTTCTTCGATGGCCTTGCTCGCGACGTTGCGGCGCATGAAGCGGGCCGATTTGACCGCGCACGGCTTCAGATCGACGTTTCGCGATTGGGCTGGCGAGATGACGAATTTCCCGCGCGAGATCGCGGAGCAAGCCTTAGCGCACGCGCTCAAAGACAAAACCGAGGCGGCCTACCGGCGCGGCGACGCGCTCGAAAAGCGCCGGCGGCTCATGGACGCTTGGGGCGCGTATTGCGCAACACCCGCGATGAACTGCGGCGCAGTCGTGGCGATACGGCGCACGGTGGAGACCACGTAGGGCGCACATTGGCCCGCTTCGGTCAGATTACCAATCATTCCAATTTGCTTGCGCGCGACGGCAGCGGGATGGTCTGTCATTTGACTTGTGCTATGAGGGCATCGATCGCCGCCGGGGGTGCCCCTTCGGCCCGCAACCGGCGCGTCAAAACCTCCGCGAATTCTGTATCTTCTGCTCTGGCCTCCGCAATTGCGGCCTGCATGATAGCCCCAAATTGTGCCGATGAGAGGCGCAGTGCCGATAGATCCACGTCCAGCCTTTGCCGCGTCAACGATTGTTGAGGAGCTGGGCCAGGCGCGGCGCCAAGCTTGATGACCCCAGCATTGATCAGCACCGCCACGAGAGCGCGCTGGGCCACGAACGGCAAATTCCCGGGGGGGCCCGTCAAACCGTTTTTGGCCATAATCTGGCCTAGCACCTCCTGAGCCCGGGGATCCGCTATCACGTTTTTCACGAGGTAGTCGGGAATTTCGGATTGATCCACGCTCACCCTCCCAGAACCCGCGGCCCCATTCACCCATGCTTGATCGATCCGCCGGTGTGTCACTTAGAGGCTTCAATTTCAAAGCACGTGCGCTCTTTGCTTTCTCCCAATCCGCCCGCCTAATTCTTGATTGAGCATACCCAGCTAGACCACCTTTGATTAGGGCGACACTGTATCAATCAATCTACTCCATTTTTTTCGGGGCACAACGAGAGGATAAGCAAAAATCGATACACAATTGGATTGAAGTGCTTGGACTGTTTCCCTGCCACTCACTTAAGAATGCATGATTTCCTCACTAGGCTAAGGAACGGCGCAAATGTCTAGCGGATTGGTGTGGGTGGCTTTTGCGTTGCTGGTTCTCACCGCCGTGGTGCTCGCATTGTTCATGACGCTGAGCGCAGCCAAACGGAGGCGCGCCGCGGCGCTGCCCCGGAACCGGCATGCGAGTAGCCTGAGTCGAAATCGGCCGATGGCCGAAGGCACCTCAAAAACTGTATCCGCTTCGACAGGTGAAATGGACGCGGTAGATACTGCGCCAACCAATTTTCAGAATCACGCGGAAGGATCGCCTCTTAAATCCGTTAATCGAGCGAGTGGTGTGCCCGATGAGGTGGAGGAGCGGCGGCTTGCGCGCATATTCATCTCTTCGACTTTTCGCGACATGCGCAAGGAGCGGCAAACTCTTGCAGCAGAAGCGTTTCCCGCACTCAAGCGCGAGTGCAGGGCGCTTGGCATCGAGTTGCAACCAATCGATCTGCAATGGGGCGTGAACGAAGGTGATCCGACAGTTGCTATTTGTCTGGGAGCTGTGCGGCGAAGCAATTGGTTTGTTGGGCTGATCGGGCAGCGCTATGGCACAACGCTCGATGATGAAGCGCTACTGAATCAGTTGGTGGAAACTTACCCAAGTATTCGCGAAAGCCTGGGTCGCAGTCTGACCGAATTGGAAATGGTAGAAGGCCTGTTCTCTGACGCAGGAAAAGGAAGGCGCGCCCTGATCTTTGAGCGGGATCCTTCATGGATCAACTGTGTGGACACTGAAGATCGCTCAAGCTACCTAGAGGAAGACGTGCTCGCACAGGCAAAACTCGCCTCATTGCGGCGTCGGATCCTCGAGAGGGTAGGTGTTATTCACACCTATGATTCGCCGTCCGACATCGGCCGTGTTTTCAAAGAGCGGATGAGCGAGGAAATAGCGCAAGCTTTTCCCGTGGAAGACAAAGGGTCAGATCCCTTCGTTTTGGAGCAGCGCCTTCACGCCGCGTTCGCGCGCGAGCGACTGCCCGTCTACGTCGGCGGCGCTGCGTATCTCGGCGGGTTGGACGCCTGGATGGCACACGACAACGCTCCCCCGAAGCTGATTGTGGGATCCTCTGGCGGTGGGAAGTCGACGCTCATCGCTCAATGGACGTTGCAATGGTCGCGCGCCCATCCAAACGACATCATTTTTGTGCACTATCTTGGCGCTTCGGCTGAAAGCGCAGACCCCAGATCGCTCATGCGTCGCTTATGGCTGCATCTCGATCGTGTGAGTGGCCAGTTGGCGCCCTTTCCGGATGCGCGAGACGGGTTAGACGAATTGCGGGATAGGCTTGCACTGCACTTGGCTGAGTTGGCGGTTGCCGCAGCGCGCGAAAATTTTCATATCGTCATCGCTCTGGATGGCTTGGACAAGCTTGGTGACGAGTATCGCGATCTTCGTTGGTGGCCCCGCGTCCTGCCGTCACGCGTCAAGGTGCTGTCATCGAGCCTTGATGGCAAATCAAGGAACGCTTGCATTGAGCGCGGCTGGAGCGAGCTTGCCGTTGTACCCTTAGATAAACTGCAACAAACCCAGTTTATCGCAGATACACTGAGTTTGTGGAATAAGAGCGACCTGTTACCGGAGCGTAAGGCGCGTGTTGTCGCGCACGCACAGGCGGGCTCTCCACTCTTTTTGAAGTCTATTCTAGATGAGCTTCGCGTATCCGCGGCAAATGAAATTCTGGATGCGCGCCTCGATCACTATTTGGCGGCCGAGGATATTGCCCAGCTCTATGTCCGAATATTGGGCCAAATCGCGAAGGAGTGCGGGGAGCCTCTCACAGAGCAAGCGCTGGCGCTTGTCTGGGCCAGCAGAGCGGGCCTTGAGGAAGACGAGATCATTGCCATATCGCGATCGACACCACTGGCGTGGGAGCGGCTCCGAAATCGACTGGGAGAGCTGCTGCGGGATGTGCAAGGCCGGGTCGCATTTGCACACGATTACTTCCGACAGGCTGTGGAAAATGCCTTTGTCGCAAGTGAGGATAAAAAGCGGCGAGCACATTTTGCTATTGCGGATCGTTTTGACCGACTACCAGGCGACATGCGGCAGGCTGAGGAGTTGCCTTATCAACTTCGGGCTGCTGGCGCATGGGATCGTCTGGAAGCCGTCTTGCTGGATCTTGATCGGTTTACGCTGTTGCGCGCGCGGGGCGATGCAGAGCTCTTAAGCCATTGGCTCCCTCTTAAAGAGCGAGGGCGAGACCTAGATGCGCGTATCTGCGACGCGTTGGATGCACGCCTCCAGATCACAAAGACATGGCGGCGGGAGGAGATCCAGTTGGCCGCGGCGATTGCCGGATTCTTGCGGTTTGCTGGCGGCGCGAGCCAACATCTAATTCGCTTGGAGGAGACTTTGCTAAGGGAGAGCCAGCGACTTTTTGGTCGTGATCATGACGAGACAATAAAGGCCATGAACAATTTCGCGGGATCACTCGTTGAGGCTGGACAATTCGCTGACGCTCAACATTGGTATGAACAGGTAGTGAGCGCAACACACCAAAAGTATGGACTGGAAGATCCGCGCTCATTGCTAGCGATGAGAAGCCTTGCAGGCGTTCGCGCCGCGCGCGGTGATTTGCCCGGAGCGCAGGAAACGCAAGAGCGGGTGTTCGAGATTGAGCAGCGTATTTTCGGATCCGAGCATATTGAGTTGCTTACGAGTATGAACAATCTCTCCACTACTCTTCAGGCTAGGGGGCAATTAGAGGCTGCGCAGCTAATGCAAGAGAAGGTGGTTGAATTGAGCATGCGCACATACGGGGAAGAACATCCAAACACGCTGGCGAGTTTGAACAATATGGGCCTCATTCATTATGACCGGGGCAACCGAGCGGCTGCTCGGGAAATGGTGCAGCGTGCCCTGGATATTCGTAGGCGTGTGTTCGGACCAGATCATATTGATACCCTAACGAGTTTAGCCTCGCTCGCCAATATTCAGAAGGATGTTGGTGAGTTAAGTGAAGCCGAGGAAAACCACGAGTTCGTTTTGCAGGCGCTCAAACGTTTGAGGGGGCCGGAGCATCCCAATACTCTTGCTGCGATGAGCAATCTTGCCGCTGTGCTTTACCGCCGTGGCGATTTGGGGCGCGCGCAGGACCTCAGACGCCATGTCATGGAGGAGAGGATTCGTCTTCTCGGCGGCGATCACCCCAGTACGCTCACGAGCATGGACAATTACGCTATTAGTCTCTCGGCGCTGGGCGACCATTACCGTGCGCAAAAATTGCGTGAGCGTGTTGTCGAAAGCAAGATACGCGTGCTCGGGCCCGAGCATCCCAGCACTCTAATGAGCAGGAGCAATTTAGCCGCAACATTGGCGAAACAAGGATCCTTAGTGTTGGCGATAAAAGTCGAGCAGGAGGTATGCGATATCAGGGTTAGGGTGTTGGGTCAGGTTCATCCGGAAACGTTGCAGAGCATGAGCAGCCTTGCGCGCTACATGTATGACCGTGATGACGTGGCGACTGCAGTCGCGCTGAATGAGCGTGTGTTAGAGGCAAGGCAGCGACACTTGGGACCAACACATGTGGACACGCTAACGAGTATGAACGATGTGGCGGTGATGACTGGCGACAGTGATAGGGCCTGCGAACTCCACACGCAGGTTGTGGCTGCGCGTAAGGCCAGTCTGGGCCCTAGGCATCCCGAAACGCTTGCGAGTATGAATAATCTTGCGGTGGCGCTCTATAAAGTCGGCAGGGCGGGTGCCGCTCAAAGCGTTCAAGCAGAGGCCCTCAGCATGTCAATTGAGGCGCTTGGCATAGATCACCCTATATCGCGGATTGCGGCGAACAATTGGGCAGTCATTGGTGCCTCCACGAATTGATGTCAATTGGTGTCGGCGCACACTGGTGGAATCAAATTTTCTCCGACTATGACGACGCTGTTGCTTCCCACGTCGGGGATGATCCGCTCCCTGAAATCTCCCTCGAAATGAGCTAGAAGTTTCGCCTCGATTTTCCCTGGCTGTGAGGAGCGGTAGGCGATGAAGGCATCGAAGTTTTCGGACGCCCAGAAGGCGTTCATTATCCGCCAGGGCGAGGACGGGACGCCGGTGGAGGAGGTCTGCCGCAAGGCCGGCATCAGCCAGGCGACCTACTATGCGTGGAAGAAGAAGTACGCCGGCATGATGCCGTCCGAGATGAAGCGGATGCGCGAGCTCGAGGAAGAGAACGGCCGGCTAAAGCGGATCGTGGCGGACCTGTCGCTCGATCGGGCCATGTTGCAGGACGTGATCAAGCGAAAGCTCTGAGGCCTGCGCGCAAGCGCAAGCTGGCTGACGAGATGATGAGCGAATGGTCGGTGTCGCAGCGCAGGGCCTGCCAGGTGCTGCAGTTCGACCCGACCAGCTATCGCTACAAGTCTCGGCGGCCCGCGCAGGCCATTCTCGAAGCGAAGATCAAAGAGATCTGTCAGACGCGGGTGCGTTACGGCTACCGGCGCGTGCACGTGCTTTTGCGACGGGAGGGATGGGTGATCAACAAGAAGAAGACCCGGCGGATCTATCGCGAATTAGGCCTGCAATTGCGGGCGAAAACGCCGAAACGGCGCGTGAAGGCGAAGCTCCGGGACGACCGCAAGGAGGCCACGCGTGCGCACGAGGCCTGGGCGATGGATTTCGTCCACGATCAATTGGCGACAGGATCGAAGTTGCGCATCCTCACGATCGTCGATTTGTTTTCGCGGTTCTCGCCGGCGATCGATCCGCGCCTGAGCTATCGCGGTGAAGACGTGGTGGCGACCCTCGAACGGGTCTGCACGGAGATCGGCTATCCGCACTCGATCCGTGTCGATCAGGGCTCGGAGTTCGTGTCGCGCGACCTGGATCTGTGGGCGTATCAGCACGATGTCACGCTCGACTTCAGCCGGCCTGGCAAGCCCACCGACAACGCCTTCATTGAAGCGTTCAACGGGCGCCTGCGCGCGGAGTGCCTGAACACGCATTGGTTCTTGTCGCTTGCGGACGCCAGAGAAAAGTTGGAGCGTTGGCGCAGGCACTACAACGAGGTAAGACCACACGGCGCGATTGGGAACAAAGCCCCAATAACGCTGCTGAATCGCCCGGTCACGACCAGCCCGACCGGGCGATCAGAGCGCGAAAATTCTAGCTGCCCATGAGGGAGCGTTGGGGAGCGGATCAAGAGCGCGAAAATTCTAGCTGCCCATGAGGGAGCGTTGGGGAGCGGATCAAGAGCGCGAAAATTCTAGCTGCCCATGAGGGAGCGTTGGGGAGCGGATCATCGGTGATTGAGAGATTGCGGCTGCGCACACGCAGCAGTGAAGCGATGTTGTCAACAGTCGGAGCATCATCGCCGTCCGTCAGGTCTCGTCGCTCTCCCGCGAGTTCAACCTGAGTCCATGGAATTTCCGTGCGTGCGCGCCCGAACTTTGAGAGCGTCTCAAGAACTAGTCCCTCGGACTTCGCATCGAGAACAGCGACGTAGCAGCGAAGGGGCCACCCCATCCCCAGCGCGAAGACCGCAAAGATCGGTGAGAGGATCGCGCCGACGACCTAGGAATTGGGATCCGGGCCGTTCTGGTAAGCGACGAGCGCCAGCGCCGCGAAGCCGAGGGTCGCCGCCCGGAACAAGACATGCAGGAGCCGCGCGCGCGTCGCGCGGGTGTTGCGATAGAGCACCGTCATGACCGATGCGGCGTCACGGTATGCCGCGTTCCGCAACCGAGCGCGGGTCGGATGAGCGTGAGATCGGCCGTTTCCGGCGAAGCGCTGTCGATCCGGCGCGCCAGCGACAAAGCTTGAGGCGCCGACGAACGGTTACGGAGATCGACGAACGCGATAGAATTCGGCAATGCTCGGCGCGAGCGCAGTTGGAGGTTCAGTCTTGACGCGTGACGCCGCTTACAGATGGGTCGGCCCCTTTAAGGCTTGGGAGTACTATGTCGGCCCTGGCCTCGGCGATGTCGACTATAAGGAAGCGCTGGAATGGTTGCGCGAGCATGTTCTGGCCGGACGCATCCGCGTGGAGCTCGACAAGATAGAAGTCACGCCGAAGATTGTCGCAGTCATATTGGAGTATCACAAATTAGCGCGTCCAGAGTTGAGCGCAGAGCATCCGTTGCCGGCGGACATGATGTTGAACCGGCCCGACATTCAGCGGGCTTTGCAGGCGCGGCGTTCGCCTCCGGCCAAACGCCCTGGCCGACCCAAACGATCGGGCTCGCTGGAGGTCGCTGACTACGCGTCCGTCATCCGCATGAACCAGATGATTTCGCCCTTTGGGACCGCCTCATCGCCGACCGCCGCAGCAAAACTGCTCGTGCAGGAGGGTGGCGTCCGCGGCGGCGGGTGCGACGAGTCCAAAGTCCGCCGTCTGGTCAAGCGCTATAAAGAAACCTTCGGCGACGACGATTAGCGCTTTTTTCTCCCTTTGAATTCCTGGCGCTTCGTCGCGCGCTTCTGCGAACACCCTGCAGACCTCTGCAGGAGAAAAACCGCCGTGCCGCGCTTTATGTCCATTCGAGCCTTTTGCGCCGCCTATAGCGTGGGGCGCACGCGCACGTACGAATTGATCGCCGCTGGTCATTTGCGCGCCGTAAAGTCCGGAACCCGGACGCTCATCGATGTCGAGAGCGCGGAGAGCTGGGCGTCGTCGCTGCCTGATTTCAAATCTGCGGCGGCGGCCGCTCGCCGCGACGGCGAAGCCTAAGGGGCGCCGAGGTTTGGAGCGCCAGGCGCGAACGGACCGCGACGCCCCATCGTCCAGAAGTCTCTGGTCGCGAAGTGTTTTCCGAAGAGCGCAGGGTCGTTTGTTGTTTGGCGCACTTGCCGAACACATCATGTCAATGCTCCGAGGGTTGGACATGACCGTGTACGCGAACGCGCATTGCGAGATCAGCGCGCAGCGCCGATCAAATCGCCGAAAGCCATCCCCATGGGGCCGTGTGCGAAGATCGCGGCGGGTTTCTCGCCGTCACGCGGCCGCTTGGCTGCTGTGTGCGGGCTCGTTCGCCTCCGTGTGTCATGTGTGCGGCAATCGACTGCCGCGATGTGCGGCCTTGTTTGGATCCGCGCTTCTTGTCCGCGCCGAGCGACCGCCGCGCTGTGCACGCCTGTTTCGACTGTGCGCATTGAAACGGGCGGATCCGCACAGGCTGTTCAGGCGTGCGGCGCTGGAGGCATCAAGTGTGTTTGCCGGCCGAACATCCGTGCTTCCCGCGCAAACAGGGTGTGTGTGCGCTGTTCAACGCGTGCGATACAGGCGTATGGCGGCGGGACTTCGGGGCCGTCTATCCAACAGCGCCGCGCGCGACCTCAAGATCGCGTAGTTCGCGTCGTCGGTACTCTAGACGGCAGGGCGCGGACGGCGTGCAAACGCCTGGACACTGTGGGGATCCGGCATATCCACGGGCAGACCGAAAGGCGGAGGCCCGCCGGCGGCGCGGACGCAGCGCTGAAAGCAGCCGCCGACTGCGACGCCGCGCTCAGGACGTTGCAGGCCCGTAGCGCCGACGCTGGCTCCGACAGTCAGAAACACGGCCCGGGCATAGGCGGGACCCGGCTGCGGCGGGGATTCCCGACCTATGCCCGCGCACCTCTGCTTCACCAACAGTCAGAGAGCCCAGGGCGCGAGACGACGCGCTCGGCGAAACGCGGCAGGGGATGGCGCTGCAAAGCCCGCCCGCCGCGAACTGGCGCCATGGCGAATGGCTTGCACTCGAAACGATGACCAGCAATGCGCAGGTCCGCGTTGCGCTCAACGCGCGTCGAAAATCGAATTGGGCGCGCGCAGTCAGAGCGCCGTGCGACCGTGAGAGGACCTCCTGAGAGTTCGATCCATGGGGATGGGGAGAGACAGACGATGCGGTCTTTCGATTTCGACATTCAGAGCGGGCCGCGTGCGTGGCGTCCGCTGTCCCGTCCCTTGATCGAAGACGCCCTTGCGCTCGATCTTGCAGATCCCGCCGTGCGCGGCGTTCTGTCGGACGAATCCATTGTGTGCGGAGTGATTTCGTTTCAGCGCGCGGGCGTCGATGTCCATCGCATCCAATTCGTATGGAATGGACTGGCGCAGACCCTTGAACTGGCTAAGCCCCATGATGGGGCCGCTGCGCGGACATCGGTGCGGGTGGTCAGCAGCCGTCCGCACTTTGGCGGCATGCGGCGCTGGTTCGTTTGTCCCCAAACGGGCGCGCGCGTGCGGACGCTTTATTCCTTGCAAGGCGGGCAGCCGTTTCTTTCTCGGCATGCGCATGGATTGGTCTATCGATCAACACGACGCCGACTGGCGTTCCCGTCGCTTCTGGCGCCGCAGGCGACGCCAACCCTGTTTGAGCGAAGCCGCGGATTGGACGAAGACTTGGCCGCCGACATTGTTGAGCTTTTGCGGGAGGAGAAGCGTTTTAGGCGACATGCTGCACGCTTGAGGCGCAACGGGATCCGGCGGCTGCGGCGACGAGAGCGCAAAGACCGTGCGCGTGGAGAGTCTTGAGGTCGCTGCAACAAGAGACGCCGCGGTTCGCCCGGCTTGGGCGGTGGGACCATGTGCTCCAACCCGCACAACGTGGCGAAAAGCCCTCGTCCCCAGGTCCCAAATCCGCCGCTGCAATTTGGGTTGGCGCTGTTCGGTTCCGTGCGGAAACCTGACCGCCAGGGGCCGAGCGCCGAACGTCTCGGGCGAACCATTTCTTGCTTTTTGTGTTGGCTTCGCGCTGCCTCAAGCTGGCTCACATCTCGTCTGTTCGCCGATCCGAGCGACCTGCTTGGCGCCCCTTGCTCGTGCGATGACAGACGCGCGCCGCCCAGCTAAGTGACGCCGTGCAACGGGGGAAGCGTCCAATGCGCATGGCGGCGATCGGGGGCATTGTCTTCGCGAGCGTGGCGTTCGCATCTCCCAGCTTAGCTCAAACGCCGCGCACGGCGGGGGAATTGTGGCAGGCGCGCTATGTGGCGGCGCTGCGCC
>CAZMRN010000023.1:0-13384 GCA_964568575.1 uncultured Caulobacteraceae bacterium | reverse complement strand
CCGCCGCGAGCGGCCCGGCGACAAGCCCCGCCCTGCCGCCAAGGACGGCGGCGCTAGCCATCGGCTTTGCGCTGATAATAGGCGCGCAGCACGTCGAAGGCCTGCTTGCGCACGCCGCGCTCGCTGATCACGCCCTTGCGGTTCCACATCTGTTGAAACCGCCCATGCCAGCGCCGCGGCGACCGGAAATCCTTCAGCAGCCACGGGCACACGCCGGCGAACCCGTCGCGGTCGACGCAGCGCAGCGTCTCTTCGAACAGCCACGCCTGATAGTCTTCCGTCCAGCGCGCGCTGCGGTCCCCGCGATGGCCCGCGAGCGCGTCGGCCCCGAACTCCGACATCACCAGCGGCTTGTCGTAGACGGTTGAAAACGTGACTTCATCGAAGATGTCCCCAGGGCTGCGGCGGCTGTACCAGGCTTCGTATTGGTTCATGGCGATGACGTCGAGATCGGCGCCCAATTCGTCCTGCACGGAGATGCGGCTGTCGCCGTCGCGGGCGCCGCCGATATCGACGTTCTTGTCGAGCGCGGCGGTCACCAGGCGCGTGGGATCGAGGCGGCGCACATCGCCGATCACCGTGCGCAGAAAGCTGGTCCGCGCCGGGGTCGGGGGCGTTTCGTTCGCCACCGACCACAGGATCACCGAGGCGCGATTGCGGTCGCGCACCACAAGCTCCGTCATCATCGCGCGCGCCAGCGCCAGCGTGGTCGGATCGCCGTAAGCGACATCCTCCCAATAGACCGGGATCTCCGCCCACAAGAGCACGCCCAGCCGGTCGGCCGCGCGCGCCACGTGCGCTGCGTGCGGATAGTGCGCGAGACGGACGAAATTGCAGCCCAGCGCCTTGGCCGTCTCCAAGAGCGCGATCGCATCGGCTTCGCTGACGGCGCGGGTCGGGTTCTCGCCGATCGTCTCTTCGTGCATGGCGATGCCGCGCAGGAACACCTCTTCGCCGTTGAGCAGGATGGCGCGGCCGCGCGTCGCAATGGATCGAAAGCCGATCTGATCCTCCAGCACGTCGCCGCCTGCGCGCAGCGTGACGGCATAGAGCGTCGGTTGCTCGGGCGACCATAGGCGCAGTCCCGCAGGCGCAGGCGCAGAGAGCGCAGCGCGCCCGTCGGCGCCGGTGCGGCCGCGCAAGGTCAGCCTGAGCGCGGGCATGGCGATCCGCACGGCCTGTCCGCCGCGCGCGGGGCCCGAGAGGTGAACGTCGGCGCGGATCGTCTCGCCATCGAGGCGCACGAACGCGTCCTCGATATAGGTGTCGGGCGTTTCGACGAGCCAGATCGGGCGCGTGACGCCGCCATAATTCTTCCAGTCGAAATCGACGCTGGGCAGGCCCGCAGAATGGTGGCGGCTGTCGGCGCGCACCACGATCCAATTGTCGCCCGCGCGCAGCGCGTCCGTCACGTCGACCGAGAACGGCGTGAACCCGCCTTCATGCGCAGCGATCTCTTCGCCGTTCAGCCACACCGCGGCGCGATAATTCACCGCTTCGAAAACCAGATGCCGGCGCCGGCCGGGCCGCGCCTCGGCTTGAAAAACGCGGTGGAAATAAACCGGCCCGTCATACCACATCAATTCCGGGATCGCCGTGTTCCAATCGCAGGGCAGCGTGATCTCCGGCGCGCTCGACCATTCGTATTCGATCAGCGGCCCGCCGGGCGTTTCGCGCTCGTCCAGCCAAAAGCTGCGGCGCTGGCGCGGCTTGCGCGCGGCGACGTCGTAAGGATCGAGAATGTACCGCCAGACGCCGCTCAGCGCGGTCTTGGCGCGCGCATGCAGAAAGCTCATCACTGCGGGCGTCGGCGCAGGTCCAGGCGCGGATTGCGCCAGCGCCGGCCAAGGCGCGCTCAACGCCAATGCGGCGCTGGACAGCAGCGAACGGCGATCGATCTTCATCATGCTCCCCTGTTGATGTCGCGCCCGTGCGCCTCATTGGCCGCCATCGCGAGACAGCGCAACGCAAACGCGGTTGCGATGTCGCGCACCACGAGGCGGGCTGCGCCGTCGACATGGCGCAGGCGCGTCTCGAGCGCTGCGCCGCGCAGATTGGGATCGGGATGATCATCGGCGAAGCGGTTCGCCATCAGCCAGGCCAGCGCGCGCTCGATATGCGGCGTCAGCGCGTCGCCGACGCCATGCGCGCGCAGCCGCATCCACAGCATCGCCGAGAAGGCGACGGCCGATCCGGTGATCGATGCTGTCGTCCAGCGCGCATCTTCGGTCAGGTCGTAATAGATCGCGCCATGGCGATCCTGCACGCGCGCCATGAACAATCCCGTCCGCAACGCCGCGTCGAGAAAGCGCCGATCGCCGGTGACGCCATAAGCCTCCAAGAGCGCTTCGGCGTTCCACACATTGAAGCGCGGATGCACCTTTCCCGTAGCGGCGTCGTTTGGCTCGAACGCCATCCACAAACCGCTCTCGTTCTGCCAGCGCAGCGCGCCTTCGGCCTGGGCGATGAAGCGTGCACGCCAGCGCGGATCGCGCGTGTGGCGGTGCATGTCGAGGAACAGGAAGCCTTCGATGTTCGGCCGCGCGACCTGCGTCGCCGACGGACTAGCGATGTTCGGATGATGCGGCGAATACTCGGTCACCACGGCGCCGGTGTCCGGGTCGATGAAATTGTAGAACAGCTGGTCGGCGCCAGGGACGCGCGTGTGGCGATAGAGCCAAGCGCCCGCGCGCGTTGCGGCATCGGCGTAGCGCCGATCGCCGGTGGCGCGGGTGAGCGCGAACAGGCCCGGCGTTCCGTCCGAGATGGTGGTGAAGTTGATCAGCCGACCGATGCGGTCGCCGTGATAGGCGTCGACGAGGCCGGCAAGCGGATGCGGCGGCGCAAACGCGGTGCTGATCCACCAATCGCCGGCGCGCCGCGCGGCGGAGAGCAGCGCATCGTCGCGCGTGATCCGGTGTGCTTGCACAAGCGCGAGAATTTGCTGACCGGTGTGCCAGTGCGGTTCGTACTCGAACCATTGGCCGGTCACGAGGTCGTAATCGGCGCGGCCCTTGCCGTCGGGCGTGATCAGCACCGTAGAGATGTAACGCGCCAGGCTGGCGATGGCCCCGACGAGCGCCTCCGCGCGTTGCGGATCGGCAGGCGCAGCCGCGCCCTGAAGGGCCAATGCGCCGCCGAGCAATGCGCGCCGGGTGATCACAGCCAGGCGCCCAAACGCCAGGGCACGAATTCATGATCGCCCACGCCCAGCGCTTCGGATTTCGTGCGCGCGCCGCTGGCTGCATCGAGCATGCGCGCGAAGATCAGCTCGCCCATCGACTCCAGCGACGCGCCGGACAGAACGGGCGCGCAATCGATGTCGATGTCGTCGTCCATGTGCATGGCGAGTTTCGCATTCGAGGCGAGCTTGAGGCACGGCGCCGGCTTCGATCCGAACACCGAGCCGCGTCCGGTGGTGAACGCGATCAGCGTCGCGCCCGAAGCGATCTGCCCGGTGGCGGAGCAGGGATCGTAACCCGGGCTGTCCATGAACACGAAGCCTCTGCGCCGCAACGGCTCGGCGTAGAGCAGCACATCGCTCAAGGCCGCTGCGCCGGATTTCGCGACCGCGCCAAGGGACTTCTCGAGGATCGTCGTCAAGCCGCCCTGAATGTTTCCAGGCGAGGGGTTGTTGTTCAGATCGGCGCCATGACGCGCCACATAGGCCTGCCACCATGCGATGCGCGCGGCGAGTTTTTCCGCAACGTCTGGGCTCGCCGCGCGGCGCAGCAAAAGATGCTCCGCGCCGTAAATTTCCGGCGTTTCCGAAAGGATCGCTGCGCCGCCTTCCGCGACCAGCCGATCGACTGCGGCGCCAAGGCTGGGATTGGCCGTCACGCCCGACCATGCGTCCGATCCGCCGCATTGCAGGCCGACCGTGAGGTGCGCTGCGCTGACGCTTTGTCGACGCGCGGCGTTCGCCTCCTGCGCCATTTCGCGCACGATGGCTGCGCCGCGCTCGATGGCTTTCAGGGTGCCGCCTGCGTCCTGGATGGCGAGCGGCTGCAGCATCGGCCCGGGCGCAAGGCCCGCCTCGTCGAACAGACGCGCAATCTGGTTGACCTCGCAGCCGAGGCCGATGATTACGACGCCGGCGAAATTCGGATGCCGCGCATAGCCGGCGAGCGTGCGGTTGAGCAGCGTCGCATCTTCGCCCGTCGCCGAGACGCCGCAACCGCCGTGATGCGTGAACGCGGCGACGCCATCCACGTGGGGATAAGCGGCCATGCGCTCCGGCGTGAAATGATCCGCCACGCGGCGCGCCACGGTGGCGGAGCAATTGACGGTGGTCAGGACGCCGATGACATTGCGCGTGCCGACGCGGCCGTCAGCGCGCACGAAGCCGCAAAATTGTGCGCCGGTCGGCGCCGCAGGAGGGCGCGCGTCGACGCCGTACTCCGCCGGGCGCGGCGCATCGGTCATGGCGAGATTGTGCACGTGCACATGCGCGCCTGGCGCAATCGCGGCGCGCGCGCAGCCGATGATTTGACCGTATTTGCGCACGAAAGCCCCCGCAGGGATCGCACGCAGCGCGATCTTGTGGCCTTGCGGGATCGCCTCCGCCACACGCACGCCAAGCGCGACGTCGCCAGCGACGGCGTCGTCGAGCGCGATGGCGACGTCGTCGATCGGGTTGAGCTGAAGAAAGCGCGCGCAGGTCATGATGCACCCTCCGTGACGGCGAAACGCTTCACCGTGCGCGCCGCGCCGTCGCGCAAAAGCGCCTCCAGCGCTGCGGTCACGGCAGCGCGAAAGGCTTGGCTTTGGGGAAGATCGGCGCCGAACACGTCCTCCAGCGTCATCAGCGCGTGCGCGATGGCGGCGGGCGTCGTCGCGCCAGTGACAAGCGCCGCGGTGCGCGCCGCGAGCGGATCGTCCACGACAAAGGGCGCGCCCTGCTCGTCGCGGCCGATCTGCCAGCGCATCCAGCCCGCAACGGCGAGCGCGAGCGCAGCGATGGGTCGATCGCTGCGCAGCCGCGCGCGCGCGGTGTCGAGCAGGCGCTGCGGCAGTTTCTGCGACCCGTCCATGGCGATCTGGCGCAGGCGATGGCGCAGCGCGGAATTGGCGAAGCGACGCTTGAGCGCGGCGCGATAGGCGGCGACGTCAAGATCGGCGGGCGGCGACAGCGTGGTTTCCGCTTCATCCCAGAGCGCATCGACAAACGCGCCAAAGCCCGGCGCGGCGATCGCCTCCGCCACCGTTTCATGGCCCGCCAGCGCGCCGAGAGTGGCGAGCGCGGAATGTGCGCCGTTCAACAGCCGCAGCTTCGCCTCCTCCCAAGGCCGCACGTCGCGGGTGATCTGCACGCCGGGCGTTGCGAAGTCCGGCCGCGGCCCGCTGAAGCAATCTTCGATCACCCAGTGCAGAAACGGCTCGGTCTTGATCGTCGCGCGATCTTCGAGCCCCAACGTGTCGCGCAGCGCGGCGATGTCTTCCGGCGTCGTCGCTGGCGCGATGCGATCGACCATCGCGTTTGGAAAGCGCACCGCATCGGCGATCCACGCCGCGAGGTCTCGGTCCCGCAGGCGCGCCATGCCCAGAACGGCGCTGCGCGTGCGGTCGCCATTGTGGGGGAGATTGTCGCACGACATCACGGTGAAGGGCGCTGCGCCATCGGCGCGGCGCGCGGCGAGCGCAGCGACGAGAAAGCCCAGCGCCGTGCGCGGCGCGTGGGGATGGGCCGCATCGTGGCGGATGTCGGGATCGTCGGCGCGCAGCGCGCCCGAGGCCGGATCGAGGCCATAGCCTTTCTCGGTGATGGTCAGCGTCACGAGATGCACGTCGGGACTGCGCATGGCCGCGATCAGCGCCGCGGGATCTTGCGGCGCAACGATCACATCGCGCAGGGCGCCGACGATGCGATCATCGGCGTGGTCGCCGTCAAGCACGCGCATGGTGTACAGGCCGTCTTGCGGGGCGAGTTGATCGCGCACATGCGCGTTGCGCAGCGAGGCGCCGGGCACGCCCCAGCGGCGGTCGCCCGCCGCGAGCGCGTCGTCGAACACGGCCGCCTGGTGCGCGCGATGAAACGCCCCGACGCCGAGATGCACGACGCCGCAAGCCATCGCGGCGCGGTCGTAGGCCGGCCGGCGCACCGCGGGCGGCGCATGATGCAGCGTGCTCGCACACAGTCGCGTCATCGCAGCACCCCCGGCAGCCACAGCGATGCGGCCGGCACGTATGTCACCAGCATCAAGGCTGCGAACAAGGCGGCGTAGAACGGCCAGATCGTGCGCATCGCGTCCTCCATGCGGATCTTGCCGATGCCGCACCCGACGAATTGCACGCTGCCGACCGGCGGCGTGACCAAGCCGATGCCTTGATTGAGCAGCATGACGATGCCGAACTGCACGGGATCCATGCCGGCGTTCATGGCGACGGGCAGAAAAATCGGCGTGCCGATGATGATCAACGGCGCCATGTCCATGAAGGTGCCGAGGACGAGCAGGATCAGATTGATCATCAACAGCGTGACGATCGGATTGTCGGTCAGCGCCGCCATGCCGTTCGCCAGCGTTTGTGGAAATTCCGTGAGCGCCAAAAGCCAGCCGAAGGACGCCGCAGCGCCAATGATCAGCATGACCATCGCGGTGGTTTGCACAGCGCCCGCGACGGCGCGCGCGAACGCCGCAGCGCCCAGCGCTCGATAGACGACGCGCGCCACGATGGCGGTGTAGACGACGGCGATGGCGGAGGATTCCGTCGGCGTGAACACGCCGCCCAGAATGCCGCCGAAAATGATCACGATGATCATGAAGCCCGGCGCTGCGCCCGCAAGCGCCCGCGCCAGCGCGCGCCAGCCTGGAAAGACGCCCGCCTTGTAGCCGCGGCGCGCCGCGACCCAGCGCGCCGCGATCATCAGCGCGATTCCCGTCGCAAAGGCGGGGATCACGCCGGCGAGGAAGAGATCGACCACCGAAACGCCCGCGCCCGCCGAAGCGGCGTACAGGATCATGTTGTGGGACGGCGGAACCAGAACCCCGAGAATGGCCGCGCAGGTCATGACGTTGACGGCGTAATCTGCGCCGTAGCCCTCCGCCTTCATCTTCGGAATGAGCGTGGCGCCGACGGCCGACACCGTCGCCACCGCGGAGCCCGAGACCGATCCGAACATCATCGCCGCGCCGACGCTGACCTGGCCCAAGCCGCCGCGCGAGCGTCCGAACAGCGCCGTCGCCACATCGACGATGCGATCGGCGATCCCCGAGCGCGTCATCAATTCGCCGGTGAACACGAAGAACGGGATCGCCAAAAGCGAAAACGCGCTCATGCCCGCGGCCATCTGCTGGAATGCGACGATGGGCGGAATGTCGAGAAAGACGAACGTCGCCAGCGACGCCGCGCCGAGCGCGAACGCGACCGGCACGCCCAGCGCCAGAAGCGCGGTCAAGGCGCCGAACAGAACGATCAATTCCATAGCGGCGCAATCGTTCGGCCACGCGCGGCGGCGATCGCCTGTTCGGCAGCGAAAAACGCCATCAGCCAACCCGCCGCCGCCAAGGGGGCGTAGACCGCGCCGCGCGACAAGGGCAGCGACGGCAGGGCGTGCGACCAGGTCTGCGCGACAAGGTCGCCGCCATAGACCCCAAGCGCGATGCCGAAGCCGGCCGTGACGCCCATCGCCAAGACGCGCGCAATCCGCGCCGGCAGCGGCGGCAACGCATCGACGACGATCGTCATGCCGATATGGTAGCCCTCGCGCACGCTGGCCGCCGCGGCGAGACTGATGACGCCGATCAGCAGCGCCAATGCCGCCTGCTCCGACCAGGCCGGGCTTGCCTGCAGCGCGTAGCGGGCGAACACCTGCCAAAACAGAATGCCGGTCATCGCGATCAGGCCAAGGCCTGCGGCGACCAGCGCGATGCGGCTTAAGCCGCGTGAGATCGCGGCGACGACGTCGCTCATGACGCAGAACCGAGCGCCAAAATGTCTTCCGACAATCGGCGCAAAGGGCCTGCGCGCAGGAAGCGCGCCCATACCGGGTCCATCAGGCGCGCGAAGCTGTCGCGATCGGGCGGCTCGACGACGGACACGCCGGCGGCGCGCAGGCGCGTTTCGGCGAGCGTTTCCCGCTCCGTCCACAGGCGCGCCATCACCGCAACGGACTCGGCCGCGGCCGCGGCGAGCAGCGCCTGATCCTCCGGCGCAAGCTTGTCCCAGCGGCGCGCCGACATGACGAGCGCTTCGGGCGCGATGACGTGGCGCGTCAGCGAATAATGCCTGGCCGCCTCAAAGTGACGCGAGGATTCGTAGCTCGGCCAATTGTTCTCCGCGCCGTCGACGACGCCCTGCAGCAGCGCGCCGTACACTTCGCCATAGCTCATCGGCGTGGCGTCGCCGCCCAGCGCGTCGACCATGGCCACGAACACGTCGGAATTCTGGACGCGAATTTTCATGCCGCGCAGATCGCTCGGCGCAAGGATCGGGCGGCGCGTCGTGTAAAAGGAGCGCGCGCCGCTGTCATAAAAGCACAAGCCGATGAGGCGATGGCGGCGCAGCGCGGCGAACACCGCCTTGCCGGGATCGCCCGCCATGGCCGCGCGCATGTGCGCCTCCGAGCGGAACAGGAACGGCAAGGTCGGCACGATGGTTTCCGGCGCGATGGCGTTCAGGGGCGCGAGATTGACGCGATTGATGTCGAGGCCGCCGAAGATCGTCAGTTCGAGGGTGTCTTTTTCCTCGCCCAATTGACCGCCTGGATATTGGCGCACCCGCAGCCGGCCTTGGCTTCTGCGCGCGACTTCATCAGCGAACCAGCCCACTGCAGCGACGGTTGGGTAATCGCTGGGATGGGTGTCGGCGGCGTAGAGCGGGCGATCGCGGGGCGTTGCGCCGCATGCGCCCAAACCGGCGGACGTCGCCGCCGCGAGAAGGGCGCGCCGCCGCATCGCCTAGAGCCTGTAGGCGTCTTTGACGAGGCGATAGGCGAGATCATGCGCGACCTCGTGGGCCTCGTCTTCCGGCAAGCGGCCCTCGGCGACGAGCCGCGCGAGAAATGCGCAATCCATGCGCCGCGCCACGTCGTGGCGCGCGGGGATGGAGAGAAAGGCGCGCGTGTCGTCGTTGAAGCCGACGGTGTTGTAGAAGCCGGCGGTTTCCGTGACCTGCTCGCGAAACCGGCGCATGCCTTCCGGGCTGTCGTGAAACCACCAGGCCGGCCCAAGCTTGAGGCACGGATAATGTCCTGCGAGCGGGGCCAGTTCGCGCGCATAGGCGCTTTCGTCGAGCGTGAACACGATAAGGCGAAAGCCGGGCGCGTCGCCGAAATGCTCAAGCAACGGCCGAAGCGCGCGCACATAATCCGTGCGCGTGGGTATGTCGGCGCCTTTGTCGCGGCCGAAACGCTGGAACACGCGCGCATTGTGGTTGCGCAGCGCGCCGGGATGGAGCTGCATCACCAGCCCGTCCTCGACGCTCATGCGCGCCATCTCCATCAGCATGTGGCCGCGGAACAGCTCTGCGACGTCAGCGCTGCGGTCTCCGGCGATGATTTTTGCAAACAGCGCGCGCGCTTCGGCGCGCGTCAGATGCGCCGTGAAGGCCGTTGGATGGCCGTGGTCGGTCGAGGTCGCGCCATGCGCCTTGAAATAGGCGCGCCGGTTCTCCAGCGCGGCGATGTAGCCGTCATAAGAGCGCGCATCTTCTCCGGCGAGGGCGCCGAGCGCGTCGATGTTTTCCAGGAAGCCGTCATGCTCGGGATCGAGCACGTTGTCGGGGCGGAACGCGGTGATCACCTTCTTGCCCCAGCCGTCGCGGCGCAGCTTGGCGTGATGCGGCAGAGGATCAAGCGGCTGCTCGGTGGTGGCGATGATCTCTATGTTGAAGCGCTCGAACAGCGCGCGCGGCCGAAAGGCCGGCGTTTTCAGCGCCGCGTCGATGACGTCGAAATAGTGGTCGGCCGTGTCGGCGTTGAGACGAACCTCGAGGCCGAACGCCTCGCGATACACCCAATCGTGCCACAGCCGCGACGGCGTGCCGCGAAACGCGCGATAATGCCGTGCGAACAGCCGCCAGATCGCGCGCGGGTCCTGCTCGACGGCGCCGCCGTCGGCGCGCGGAACGCCCAGCGCCTCCATCGGCACGCCCAACGAATAGAGCATGCGAAACACATAATGATCCGGCGTGATCAGAAGCGCAGCGGGATCGGGGAAGGGCGCGTCGTCGGCGAACCAGGCGGGATCGGTGTGGCCGTGCGGGCTGACGATCGGCAAATCCTTGATCGGCGCGTAGAGCGCGCGCGCGATGGCGCGCGTGCGCGGCTCGGCCGGAAACAAGCGGTCGGGATCGAGCGTCAGCGGCGCAAGCGCATCGGGCATTGCGGCGTCAGGCCCGAACGCGATAGCGTTGCCGCTTCGCGGCGATGTCTGCGCGCGCGCGCTCGATGGCTTCGTGCTCTTGCGTTTCCAGCATCACATCGAGAACCTGATCAAGGTGCTCCGCCATCGCGGCGCGCGCAGCGTCGCTGTCGCGCCGCGCCAGCGCATCGAGCACCGCTTCATGCTCGTTGATGCGCGGCTTGACGCCGACGGCGCGCACCTTCTCCAGCACGCGCTGCGACTGGCTGGAGTGCGTGCGCGCATCCCACAACATCTCGACCACCGCGGCGACGGCGCTGTTTTGCGAGGCGCGCGCGATGGAGATGTGAAAACGGCGGTCCGCGTCCTCCGACATCACCACGTCGCCGCGATCGTTCTGGGTCTCCATCTCGGCGACCAGCGCGTGCAGTTCGCGCAATTCCTGCGCCGTGATGCCGCGCGCCGCGAGCGCTGCGGCCTCCGGCTCGATGATGCGGCGGGCCTCCAGAACCTCGAAATGACCCATTTCGGACGCGCGCGGGGCGGCGGCGGCGGCGTTGGGCGCGGTCGCCACCACATACACGCCAGAACCGGTGCGCACATCGACCAGGCCGTCGAGCTCCAGCGCGATGACGGCTTCGCGCAGCGTGGGGCGGCTCACGCCCAGGCTGACGGCCAGGTCGCGCTCGGACGGCAGCCGGTCGCCGATTTGATAGCGGCCGGCGGCGATGTCCTCCGCCAGGCGGTCGGCCACCTGTTGGTACAATCGTTTGCGCTGATCCTTGGCCATGGCGTCCGTCCGCGCTCTCATTGGTCAGGCCAATATAGACAGGACAGTCGGCCGAGGCTAGCATCATTTTCGCGGCCCTGATTGGTCAGACCTGTAAGCGCCTGCCCCGAAGCGGCGGCGGCGTGGGCCTCGTCAGATCGAAGGCGGGATTAACCTATGACGAATCAACAGGTTCAACGCAGTCCCGCAGCGGCCTCCGAGCCCTTGGAGAGCGGGCTCCCCGCTCTGACCATCACCGGCGCCCGAGTCATTGTGACCTGTCCGGGCCGGAACTTCGTGACCCTCAAAATCGAGACCGCAGAGGGCGTCGCCGGCATCGGCGACGCCACGCTGAACGGCCGCGAAATGGCGGTGGTCGCCTATCTCCAGGATCACGTCATTCCGCTGCTGATCGGGCGCGACGCGCGGCGCATCGAGGACACCTGGCAATTGCTCTATCGCGGCGCCTATTGGCGGCGCGGACCGGTCACCATGCGGGCCATCGCGGCGGTCGACATGGCCTTGTGGGACATCAAGGGCAAAGCCTATGGCGCGCCGCTCTACGACCTGCTGGGCGGCCGGTCGCGCGATCGGGTGCTGGTCTATGGCCATGCCAATGGCCGCGACATCGAGGAAACGGTCGACGAGGTCGGCCGTTATCTGTCGCTCGGCTACAAGGCGGTGCGGGCGCAGACCGGCGTGCCCGGCGTGCGCGGGGCGTATGGGGTCGGGCGCGGCGCGATGTATTACGAGCCCGCCGACGCCGCTCTGCCCACCGAAACGCTCTGGTCGACGCCGGACTATTTGGCCTATGCGCCGAAACTGTTCGAGGCGCTGCGCGCCGCGCACGGGCCGGCGCCGTTTCTCCTGCACGACGTGCATCATCGCCTCACCCCCAACGAAGCCGCGCAACTGGGCAAAGCGCTGGAGCCGTATCGCCTGTTCTGGATGGAGGATCCGACGCCGGCGGAAAATCAGGAAAGCTTCGCGCTGATCCGTCGCCACACGACGACGCCGATCGCGGTCGGCGAGATTTTCAACACCATCTGGGACTGCAAGGATCTCATTCAGAACCAGCTGATCGATTATATCCGCACGACCGTGCTTGGCGCCGGCGGCTTGACGCATCTGCGCCGCATCGCCGATTTCGCCGCGGTTTGGCAGGTGCGCACGGGCTGTCACGGCGCCACCGATCTGTCGCCGGTGACGATGGGATGCGCGCTGCATTTCGACACCTGGGCCCCGAATTTCGGCATCCAGGAATATATGCGCCACACGCCGGAAACCGACGAGGTGTTTCCCCACGATTATCATTTCGCCGATGGTTTTCTGCATGCGGGAGAGAGCCCCGGGCACGGCGTTGACATCGACGAAGCGAAAGCCGCGCGCTACCCCTATGATCCCAAACAATTGCCGATCGCGCGCCTCGCGGACGGCACGATGTGGAACTGGTGACGCGGCTGGTCTGCATCGGCGAAGGCATGCTGGAGATCAGCGGCCCGCTCATGGGCGCGGCGCGCTTCGGCTATGGCGGCGACGCGCTCAACACCGCGATCCATCTTGCGCGCCTTGGCGAGGACGTCGCCTTCCTCACCGCGTTGGGCTGCGATCCGCTGTCGCACAGTCTGCGCGCGGCGTGGAGCGCGGAGGGCCTTAAGCTCGATCTGATCCTGACGCATCCGTCCCGCCAGCCGGGTCTGTATGCGATCCATGTCGACGATGACGGCGAGCGGCGGTTTCAATATTGGCGCGCCCACAGCGCGGCGCGCGAACTCTTCGCGTTGCCTGAAATCGACGCCGCGCTCGAAAACGCCGCGCGTGCGCACGGGTTGTTTCTCACGGGCATCACGCTGTCGCTGTTCGATGCAGGCGCGCGCGCGCGGCTCGCCGGGATTGCGGCGGCGGTGCGCGTGCGCGGCGGCCTTGTCGCGTTTGATCCCAATCATCGTCCGGCCCTGTGGGAAGGCGCCGACGTCGCCCGCGCGGCGATCGAAGCCTTCGCGCCGCATGTGTCGCTGGCGCTGCCGACGCTCGATGACGAAGAACGCTTGTGGGGCGCGCGCACGCCGGAGGATGTCGCGCGGCGCTGGATCGGCTGGGGCGGCGCGGTGGCCGCGGTGGAAGGCGGCGCGCGCGGCAGTTTCGTGCGCACGCGCGACGGCGAGGTAGGGTTCGTCGCTGCGTCCCCCGCCGATGTCGTCGACACGACCGGCGCGGGCGACGGTTTCAACGCCGGTTATCTTTCGGCGCGCTTGGCCGGACTTGCGCCGCTGGCCGCCGCGGCGCGCGGCCATGCCCTGGCTGCGGTGGTCGT
>CAZMRN010000022.1:0-13822 GCA_964568575.1 uncultured Caulobacteraceae bacterium | reverse complement strand
CCAGGAGCGAGGCCCCGGTCATGTCGCGCGGCAGCCACGACATCAAGGTCGCGCGCATCGCATCGCGGCCCGCGCGCACGGTGGCGCGGATTTTCGACACCGGCGCATCCGAGGTGAGCTGCGCCCAAGTGTCTTTCGCCGTCAGATTGAAATAGGTCTGCAGGCGGTTGCGACGCGCTTCGTAGGCGCTGGCGTCGGGGGAGCGGAGTGTGGCGGTCATGGCGCGCGTGCCCTTGTTCAATCAAAGCCGAGGAAATCGAAGATGTCGCGATCGCGCATCGGCTTGGCTTCAAACACCTTGTCGCCGGTCCACAAGCTTGCGGCCAGGCGCATATATTCCGCCTTCACCGCCTCCAGCCCCGGCGTGGAGGGCATTTCGAACACGGTGGATTTCTTCAGGCGGCTCAAGCGGATGTCGTCGAGCATGGGAAAATGGCCGATCCGCTCCAGGCCGATGGCTTCGTTGAAGCGATCGACCTGATCTGAGCCGTCGCTGCGATTGACGATGCAGCCGCCGAGGCGGACGTCATAATTCTTCGACTTCGCCTTGATCGCGGCGATGATGCGGTTCATCGCGAAAATGGAATCGAAATCGTTCGCGGTGACGATCAAGGCGCGCTCGGCATGTTGCAGGGGGGCAGCGAACCCGCCGCACACCACATCGCCCAAGACGTCGAAAATCACGACATCGGCGTCGTCGATGATGTGATGCTCCTTAAGGATCTTCACCGTCTGGCCGACGACATAGCCGCCGCATCCGGTGCCCGCCGGCGGGCCGCCGGCCTCGACGCACATCACGCCGTTATAGCCCTCGTACATATAGTCTTCAGGGCGCAATTCCTCGGTGTGGAAATCGACGCTTTCCAGCACGTCGATCACTGTCGGCACGAGGCGCTTGGTCAGCGTGAACGTGGAATCGTGCTTAGGATCGCAGCCGATCTGGATCACGCGCTTGCCCAGGTGCGAAAACGCCGCGGAGAGATTTGACGAGGTCGTGCTCTTGCCGATGCCGCCCTTGCCGTACACTGCGAACACCTTGGCCCGCTCGATGCGGACATCGGGATCGAGGCGCACCTGAACGCTGCCTTCGCCGTCGGGTCGCTTGGTGGGTGGCCGTGTGAGATCGAGGGTTGTCATTTCGTCTCCTAGGCCGCCGATGCGGCGACGCCTTCGAGGGCGTCTTCGAGTTCATCGCTGGCGTTGCGCAGCGCGTTGAGGGTGTCTTCGTCGGGCCGCCAATAGTTGCGGGCATGCGCTTCGAGCAGGCGATTGGCCATGCGCACCGAGGCTTTCGGGTTCAGCGTCGCCAGCCTGCGCCGCATGTCTGCGTCGAGCACATAGGTTTCGCTGATCTTTTGATAGATCCAAGGCGCGACTTTGCCGGTCGTGGCCGACCAGCCCATCGTGTTGGTCACCTGCGCCTCGATCTGGCGCACGCCTTCATAGCCGTGCTGCAGCAGGCCCTCGTACCAGGCGGGGTTCAGCGTGCGCGTATGCGTTTCCAGCGCGACCTGCTCGGCCAGCGTGCGCACCTTGCCGTGCGTGCGGGTCTGGTCGCCGATATAGACCGGCTGCGCTTCGCCGCCGCGGGCGCGCTGCACCGCACGGCTGACGCCGCCCAGCGTGTCGACGTAGTGATCGATCGTGGTGACGCCGAGCTCGACCGATTCCAGATTCTGGTAGGTGAAATCGACGCTTTTCAGGATGCTTTTCAGCATCGCGGATTGCCGCACCGGCTGGCCTGACGGGCCATAGGCGAAGCATTTGCGGCTTTCGAAGGCGTCGGCGAGATCGTCCTCCTGGGTCCAGGCGCCGGCGTCGATCAATTGATTGACGTTGGCGCCATAGGCGCCGTCGGCGTTGGAGAACACGCGCAAGGACGCGGTCATCAGATCGCATTGGTGCTGTTGCGCGAGCGCCAGCGCATGACGGCGGATGAAGTTGCGTTCCAACGGCTCATCGGCGCTGGCGGCGAGATAGGCCGCTTCCGCCAGCATGCGCATCTGCATCGCCAGAAGGTCGCGGAAAATGCCGGACAACGTCATCACCACGTCGATCCGCGGCCGGCCCAGCTCTTCCAGCGGGATCAACGCGGCGCCGACAAGGCGGCCATAGGAATCGAAGCGCGGACGCGCGCCCATGAGGTGCAGCGCCTGCGCGATGGGGGCGCCTTCGGATTTCAAATTGTCCGATCCCCACAAGACCATCGCGACGGATTCAGGATAGGCGCCCGTATCGGCGCGATAGCGCTCGATCACCATGCGCGCCTGCATCGCCCCGTCATGCACGGCGAGCGCGCTCGGCAGCTTGAACGGATCGAAGCCGTGCATGTTGCGCCCGGTCGGCAGCACGTCGGCGCTGCGCACCACATCGCCGCCCGGCGCGGGCCGGATATAGCCTCCGTCGAGCGCGCGCATCAGCGCCGGCAGTTCCGAATCCTGCACCATCAGCGCATCGAGCGCGTGCAGCCGCTGCATTTCCTGCAGCGCCGCGCGATCGGTCTTGGCGGCCTTGCCCAGCGCCTTCTCGGGCGATGCGCCTGCAACCATCGCAGCGATCGCGGCGCGCGGGGCCGGCGACGGCGCGCCTTCGGTCATGGCGCAGAGCGTGTCGATCCGCTCGGCCGCGGTCGGCGGGGCGCCCAAGGTGTGCAGCCCCGCGGGGATCAGCGCGGACTCCACTTCTGCGATGCGTGCGCGCGCCGCCGCGATGACGGCGCGATCGATCGCGCGGGCGTCGTCCTCAGGCCAGCCGATGTCGACGCCATGAGCCAGCGTTGCGATCTGCAGGCGCAGCGCGGCGCGCTCGTCGCCGGCGGCGTCCTCCCAGCGCGCGAGCAGCGCCTGCAGGTCTTGCAAAGTCTGGTGCAGACCCGCCTGCATCAAGGGCGGCGTGAGATAGGTGATGAGCGTGGCCGCAGACCGCCGCTTGGCGATCATGCCTTCGGTGGGATTGTTGCAGGCGTAGAGATAAATGTTCGGCACGTCGCCGATGAGGCGGTCCGGCCAATCGGCGCCGGTGAGCCCGACCTGCTTGCCCGGCATGAATTCGAGCGCGCCATGCGTGCCGAAATGCACCAGCGCATGGGCGCCGAAATCCTCGCGCAGCCAGCGATAAAACGCGCTGAACGCGTGCGTCGGCGCCAGCCCCTTGTCGAACATGAGGCGCATCGGATCGCCCTCATAGCCGAAGCCCGGCTGCAGGCCGACGAAGACGTTTCCGAATTGCGCGCCGAGGACGAACAGCGTGCGGCCGTCGGTCAAGTGCTTGCCCGGCGCGCGGCCCCATTGCGCTTCGATCGCCGCGAGGTGCGGCTCGCGCCGGACATGATCATCGACCGGGATGCGCGCATGCACATTGGCGTCGGCGCCGTAAAGCTGCGCGTTGCCGGCGAGCAGGCGCGTGCGCAGATCGTCCACGCTGGCCGGCGCCTCGACGTCATAGCCTTCGCGCTTGAGCGCGTGCAGCGTGTTGTGCAGCGAGGCGAACACCGACAGATACGCCGCCGATCCCACCGCGCCGGCGTTCGGCGGGAAGTTGAACAGCACGATGCCGATCTTGCGGTCTTTGCGGGCGCTGCGGCGCAGGGCGACCAGGCGCTCCACGCGGGCCGCCAGCATGTCCGCACGATCCGGGCAGGCGCGCATTTTGGCGCCGGCTTCGGCGGGAAACACGCACGCCCTGCCGCAGCCGGTGCAGGGCGCGTCCGAACCGTTGGAGCGGCCGCCGAACACGATCGGCCCGGTCGCGCCATCGAGCTCGGGTATAGCCACCATGATGGTGGATTCCACCGGCGACAGCCCTGCGCTCGATGCGCCCCACTGCTGCAGCGTTTGAAACTCGAGCGGCTGGGCGGCGATGTAGGGCGCGTCGAGCGCGGCCAGCATCTCTTCCGCAGCGCGCGCGTCATTATAGGCGGGGCCGCCGACGAGCGAGAAGCCGGCCAGCGACACCACCGCATCGACGGTCGCGCGGCCGTTGCTCATGAAATATTTCTCGATCGCCGGACGCGCGTCGAGCCCGCTGGCGAAGGCGGGAATGACGCGCAGGCCGCGCGATTCGAAGGCCGCGATCGCGCCGTCGTAATGACCCGCATCGTCGGCGAGCACATAAGACCGCAGGATCACGAGACCGATCGTGCCGCGCGCATCGGGACGCTGCGGCAGCGCGTCGAGCGTCTCGACGATGCGGCCGGGCGCTGCGGGATGATAGAGCCCCACTTCGGGATAATCGCGCGGCGGTTCGGCCTGGCGCGCGCCGACGTTCGCGGCCGGCGCATAGCGCGCAACCAGGAACCGCACCATGTCGGCGATGTTGTCCGGCGAGCCCGAGAGCCAATATTGCAGCGTCAGGAAATAGGCGCGCAGATCCTGCGCCTTGCCAGGAATGAAGCGCAGGATCTTCGGCAGGCGGCGCAGCATCGCCAATTGGCCCGCGCCCGACGATTGCGTCTTGGAGCCGCGCAGGCGCTTCAGCCAGCCGATGGCGCCGTTCTGGCCGCCGTCCATGGCGAAGCCGCCGAGCTTGGTGAGGCGGATGATTTCGCTGGCCGACATCGCGCCGATCATCGCAGCGCACTGGTCGCGCCGCGCCGCCAGCGCCGGCAACACCGCCTGGATGTGATCTTCCATGAACATCATGGTCGCCACCACGATGTCGGCGCGATTGATGTCGGCGATGCAGGCGTCGAGCGCGGCGCGGTCGCTCCAATCGGCGGCGGCGTGCAGGCTCAGCGTGATCGCAGCGCCGTCGTCGCGCAGCGCGGTTTGCGCGCGCTGGACGACGCCGGCCAAATGGTTGTCCAGCGTGACGATGACGACGCGCACGCCGTCAGCGGGCGTAGTGGCTTTTGGCGTCATAAAGCGTTTCGATCTGGATCAGCGATACGCCGCGCTCGAGGGCGAAGCGTTCCGTGTTGCGCCGCGCTTTGCCGCGCACGAAGAACGGTATTTTCGACAGTTCGGCTTCCGCCTCCTTGGACCACATGATGTCGCCTTCGAGCGCAGCCGGCGGCGTGGGCGCCGGCTCGCTGGCGCCGTGGCCGGCGCCGAGGTGCGAGGGACCGGCGGCGTCGCTGAACTCGAAATCCTCGCGGAACATGGCGAGCAGGTGCTCTTCCAGGCCCATGACCAGCGGATGCACCCAAGTGTCGAAGATCACGTTCGCGCCTTCGAACCCCATCTGCGGCGCGTACCGGGCGGGATAATCCTGCACATGCGTGGGCGCCGAGATCACCGCGCAGGCGATGTTCAGCCGCTTGGCGATGTGACGCTCCATCTGCGTGCCCAGCACCAGCTCAGGCTGCGCTTCGGCGATGGCGGCTTCGACGGCGAGATAATCGTCTGTGATCAGCGCTTCCACGCCGTAGGTCTCGGCTGCGGCGCGCACGTCGCGGGCGAACTCCCGCGCATAAGTTCCAAGGCCCACGACCTCGAAGCCCAATTCCTGCGAGGCGATGCGCGCGGCGGCGATCGCATGCGTCGCGTCGCCAAAAATGAACACGCGCTTGCCGGTGAGATAATTCGAATCCACCGAGCGCGACCACCAGGACATGCGCGCGCTGTCATCCTTGAGCGCCGGGGCCGGATCGACGCCGGCCAGCGCTGCGGCCTCCAGGATGAAGGCCATCGTCGCTTGCTGGCCGATGGGCGCGGTGCGGGTGTATTTCTGACCGAACTGGCGCTCCAGCCAGCGCGCGGCGACGTCGGAAATTTCCGGATAAAGCGAGACGTTGAAATCGGCGTGCGGCAGGCGGGCCAGATCGGCCGGGGCCGCGCCCCAGGGCGCCACGACGTTCACGTCGACGCCCAGGCGCCCCAGGAGGCTGGTGATTTCACGCAGATCGTCGCGATGGCGGAAACCCAGCGCCGTCGGCCCCAGAATGTTGCACGACGGGCGTGCGCCTTCGACGCGTTCAGGCTTTTGCGCCGTCGCCGCAAAGGCGCGCACGAGCTGGTAGAAGGTTTCTGAAGCGCCCCAATTTTCCTTCTTCTGGTAAGAAGGCAGGTCGAGCGGGACGACGGGAATGGGCAGATTGAGCGCGCGGGCGAGGCCGGCGGGATCATCCTGAACAAGTTCGGCCGTGCACGACGCCCCGACTATGATCGCCTCGGGCGTGAACCGATCATACGCGTCGCGCACGGCCGATTTGAACAGCGCTGCGGTGTCGGATCCGAGATCGCGCGCTTGAAACGTCGTGTAGGTGACCGGCGGCCGCGCATCGCGCCGCTCGATCATGGTGAACAGCAGATCCGCGTAGGTGTCGCCCTGCGGCGCATGCAGCACGTAATGCACGTTGCGCATGGCGGTCGCGACGCGCATGGCGCCGACATGGGGCGGGCCCTCATAGGTCCAGACGGTGAGCTGCATCGCCTAGACCCTCAACGCCGCGCGCCGCTTGAACGGCCGTGAGAACAGCCCGGCGAGATCGCCGGCCTGGTCGAAGCCGTGCACCGGCGAGAACACCAGTTCGATCGACCATTTCGTCGTCATGCCCTCCGCTTCCAGCGGATTGGCGAGGCCGAGGCCGCAGACGACGAGATCCGGCTTGGCGGCGCGGCAGCGGTCGAGCTGGCGCTCGACGTCCTGGCCTTCGCTGAGCTGCGCGTCGGCGGGAAGCGCGGCCAATTCCCTGCGCATCAGTTCGCGGTTCAGATAGGGCGAGCCGATCTCGATCGGCCGCATGCCGAGTTCGCTGGCGAGGAAGCGCGCGAGCGCGGGCTCAAGCTGCGAATCGGGAAAGAAGAAGACGCTCTTGCCGGCGAGCGTTTCCCGGTGCGGCGCAAGCGCCCGTTTGGCGCGCTCGCGGTGCGGCGCAATGACTTGGCGAAACGTCAGCTCCGGCACGCCCCACGCTTCGGCGGCGGCTTTGAACCAATCGGCTGCGCCTTCAGCGCCGAACGGATAGAGCGCATCGATGCGTTTGACGCCGCGCGCTGCAAGCGCCTGGGCGGTGTCGCTCAAAAACGGCTGGGCCAGCAGCATCATTGTGTTCGGGCCGATCGCCGGAAGGTCGCCCGCGCGACGCGGCGGCAGAAAATCGACGCGGTCGAGGCCGAGCGCGTCGAACAAGCGCTTGAACTGATCCTCAACGATATCCGGCAGCGCGCCGACGACCAGGAGATTGCGCGGCGCATCGGCCGCTGCTTGCGGGCAATCCGGCGTCAAGGCGGCGAGACAGGCGTCCTCGCCTTGCGTAAAGGTGGTTTCGATGCCGCTTCCCGAATAGTTCAGGATGCGCACGTGCGGGGCGAAGCGCTGATTGAGCCGCAAGGCCGCGCGCGACAGATCGAGCTTGATCACTTCCGACGGGCACGATCCCACGAGGAAAAGCATCTTGATGTCGGGCCGGCGCGCCAACAGCTGGTCGACGATGCGATCCAATTCCTCGTTGGCGTCGGCGAGGCCGGCGAGGTCGCGCTCCTCCATGATGGCGGTGGCGAAACGCGGCTCGGCGAACACCATCACGCCGGCGGCGGACTGAATGAGATGCGCGCAAGTGCGCGAGCCGACGACGAGGAAAAACGCATCCTGAATTTTGCGATGCAGCCAGACGATCCCCGTCAAGCCGCAGAACACTTCGCGCTGGCCGCGCTCGCGCAGGATCGTCGTCTTGCGCTCAAGGATGTCGAGGTCGGGCGCGCCCGCGATCATGAAGCGGTTCCCAGCGCGCGCATTTGCGGCGCATCGCGCGCGGCTTCGAGGCGCGCGGCGCGAAGCTTCATCAGGAATTGCCCGGCGTTGATCACGTACGCCGCGTACGCCGCCATCGCGATCATCATCTGGTCATGGTGCGACCAGCCCGCGAGCAGCGCGTAGACGTACAGCGTCTGCAACGCGAGCACGAGCATGGAGAACACGTCTTCCCAGAAGAAGGCGCGTGCGAACAACCATTTGCCGAACACGACCTTCTCCCAGATCGAGCCGGTGATCATGATGAGATAGAGAAGGCCGGTTTTGACCAGGATCGAGGCGGTCGCGATCTCGTAACCCACGCCCGACGCAAGATAGCGCAGCACGAGATAGAGGCTGACGAGAAACGCCGCGAATTGCAGCGGCGCCAACACGCCTTGCACCACCGTCCAGGGCGAGGCGTCGCGGCGCGCGCGTTCTTGCGGCGTGTAGAGCGCGGCCTTGCCGGCTTCGCGCTTGGCGCGGCGGGACAACGGGGCCCCGGCATGGGCCGGCCACGGACAGGGCGCGATGGCGTCGATCATACGGTCGACGACCGAGGCGCGGGGCGCGGCGTGTCGCGTGGGCGTCGGTCTGGCGAAGGCGGATTGCGCTGGAGGCGTCGTCGCACGCATCGGGGACCTCCGGATCGCCTGCGGGGCGAGTCCCCAGGCGACGGTGGAGGGTAAGTCCCGGCGTTTTCCATTGTCAAGCAAATGGAACGTCCAAATTTTTTGACACTTGCTCGTTTTTGACGAAATTGGGGCTACCCAAGGGCGCAAAAGTCAGGTTAGCTTTGGCTCCCGTCGCCCGAGGCCTGCGCCAGTTGGGTCCAGCACGGGGAGGATGCGCCTGACTTCCGGCTGCGCGTTGCAGCCTCTAGCCGGGAGAGTCGCGAGCGCGGGGCCGCGCGATGCCTAATGCCCCGCCAGCGAGGGGGCCGACATGGCTAGCCTTCCGCAGTCCGCCGCGTTCGGCATGCGCCCGCCGCCGCGCAGAGCGTCGACGCCCAGCGACGGCCCTGTGGCGGATTGGATCGCCCAGGAACAAGCGGAGATCCGGCGACGGGCCAGTTCGATGGCGCGGCTGGTGGAGGCTGAGATCATCCCGCGGCTGATGCTGTCGCATCGCGGCGACGCGGCGCGCGCGCCGGTGGGCGTCAGCGCTCGAATTCCCGAACACTCTCAAAGCGTCCGTCGCATCGCGACGTTGGCGGGCGCGTCGTCCCAAGAAGCGCTGCTGGCTGAAGTGTCGGCGCTGGCGATTTCCGGAGTCAGCCTGGAGGACGTTTTCCTGCGCTATCTTGCGCCCGCCGCGCGCCTGCTGGGCGAGGACTGGCTGGACGACCGCCTAAGCTTCGCCGACGTCACCGTCGGGCTCGGCGCGCTGCAGCAGCTCGTGCGCACCCTGAGCCGCCATATCGCCTATGCGCCGACCCCCGGCGATTCGCCGCGCAGCGTTTTGTTCGCGGCCGCGCCGGGCGAGCAGCACACCTTCGGGCTCGTCATTGTCGACGAATTGTTCCGCCGCTCGGGCTGGCGCACCCAATTGAGCCTTTCCGGCGACATCCGTGACCTTTGTCACGCAGCAGCGTCAGAACACATTGACATCTTCGGCGTTAGCATTAGCGATCGGGCATTGCTTGCGCCGGCGAAGCGGTTGATCAGGGCGATCCGCGAGGCGTCGAGCAATCGGGATATCGTGGTGCTGGCCGGCGGCCGGCTTATCGCGGAGAGTCCCGACCTGGCCGCCGAAGCGAGCGCCGACCTCGCGACGATCGATGCGCAGGACGCGATCCTGAAGGCCGAGGGGGCTGTGAGACAACTCGCACGCCGCTGACCGGGCGTTGGGGCAGCGGCCAACCAGCAAGGACCTGTGCGGGTTCGATGACGATACATTCGCCCCTCCCAGACCGTTTTGACCCCGCCTTCGCACGCGACTTGATCGGGCCGCTGGACGCGCAAGCGGCGTCGCGGGTCGTGGCGGCCGGCGGCGACATTTCGCTCGTCATCGACGCGCAAGGCGTCATTCGAGACGTCGCGGCCTCGGGCTTTCCGCGCGCCAGCCAGGGCGTCATCGAGGCCTGGCTCGACCAGCCCTGGGTCGACGTCGTCACTGAAGACAGCCGCCGCAAAGTCGAAGAAATGCTGCGCGACGCAGTCGGAGACGGCGGCGTGCGCTGGCGTGAACTTAACCATCCGACGCCGCAGGGCGGCGCGATCGCCATGCGCTATGTCGCGGTCAAGGCGAGCGAGGAGGGCCGCATCATCGCGATCGGCCGCGACCAGCGCGCCACCGCCGAACTGCAGCAGCGCCTCGTCTTGGCGCAGCAGGCGATGGAGCGCGACTACGCCAAAATGCGCGATGCGGAATCGCGCTACAGGCTGTTGTTCCAGTCCGGCAAGGAAGCGGTGATCGTCGTCGATGCGGCGACGCGGCGAATCGTCGAGGCGAATCCGGCCGCCAGCCGGCTGGCGGACGTCGACGACGGCGTGCTTGTCGGGCGCGCCTTCGTCTCGTTGTTCGAGCCGGCCACCCAGGATGACGCGCTCTCGGCGCTGACGATGGCCATGGGCGAGGGGCAGGCGGAGTCCGCCGCGCCGGTGAAGATCGCAAGCCGCGCCTTCGGGCTCAGCGCCTCGCTCTATCGGCAGGACAAATCCGCCTTCTTCCTCGTGCGCCTCACGCCCGCCGAGGAAGCCGAAGGGCTCACGGATGCGGCGCGCGATTTGTTGACGCTGCTGGAGCGCATGCCTGACGCGTTCGTCGTCGCCGACGACGATCTCAACATTCTGGCGGAAAACGCCGCGTTTCTGCGGCTGACGGAACTCGCCAGCAAGGAACAGGCGCGCCGCCATCGCCTCGACGAGTTCCTCGGCAGGCCCGATCTCGACCGCAACATCCTGTTCGCCAGCGTGCGCGAGCATGGCGCGGTGCGCAATTTCGCCACCGTGCTGCGCACGCGCACCGGCGGCGAGGACAATGTCGAGGTGTCTGCAGTGCATGCGCCGGACGGCGAGCGCATGCTGTTCGGCGTCTCCATCCGCCCGTCCTTGCGCGAAGCGGCGCTGGCGCCGCGCGTCGCCGGCGCGCTGCCGCGGCCGGTCGAGCAATTGTCGCGGCTTGTGGGGCGCGTGACGCTCAAGGAACTCGTGCGCGAATCCACCGACATGGTCGAGCGCTTGTGCATCGAGGCGGCGCTTGAGCTGACCGGCAACAATCGCGCCTCGGCGGCGGAGCTCTTGGGGTTGAGCCGGCAGAGCCTCTATTCGAAGCTGCATCGCTACGGCCTCAACGATTTCGCGCCTGAGTCGGACTGACGCTGGGGCCGGGCGGCAACCGGAAATAAGTGCAGATTTACGCGGATGGCGCGCGCTTCGCGGCAGAGCGTCAATTAAAACTTACAAAGTGCTGTCCAGTTTAATTGACATAAATCCCGCTTGTCCTTAGCGTTCGGCATGGCTCGCTCGACCGCCGCCGCACCGCTGACTGCGCCGCGCGCCGCGACCGTTCTCGAACTCGCAAAGCCCATTACGTGGTTCCCGCCGATGTGGGCGTTCGGCTGCGGCGTGATCTCCGCCGGGTCGGACCTCGCCGCGCGGTGGCCCCTGGCGATCGGCGGGATCATTCTCGCCGGTCCGCTGATGTGCGCGGCGAGCCAGATGATCAATGACTGGTATGACCGCGACGTCGACGCCATCAACGAACCCGGCCGTCCCATCCCGTCGGGCCGCATTCCAGGCCAATGGGGCTTATGGCTGGCGATCGCGTGGAGCATCGCCGCGATGGCGTGGGCCGCGGCCCTCGGCCCATGGGTGTTCGCCGCGGCGTGTTTCGGCATGGCGCTCGCCTGGGCCTATAGCGCGCCGCCCTTGCGCTTGAAGCGCAGCGGTTGGCTGGGCCCCGCGGCGACCGGACTCTCTTATGAAGGCGTCACCTGGTTCGCCGGCGCGGCGCTGATGCTCGGCGCGCTGCCCGACATGCGCATCATGGCTGCGGCCTTGCTCTACAGCATCGGCGCGCACGGCATCATGGTGCTCAACGATTTCAAGGCGATCGATGGCGATCGCGCGACGGGGCTGCAATCGCTGCCGGTGCAGCTCGGGCCTGAGCGCGCAGCGCAAGTCGCGTGCGCCACGATGCTGGCGCCGCAAATCGTCGTCGTCGCTTTGTTGCTGCTGTGGGGCCAGAGCCTGCACGCCGCCGGCGTCGCTGTTTTCACGATCGTGCAAGCATTTCTGATGGCGCGGCTGATGACCGATCCGCGCCGGCTCGCGCCCTGGTTCAACGGCACGGGCGTGCTCCTCTACGTGCTCGGCATGCTGATCACCGCCTTCGCCCTCGGCCAATTGAACGGAGCGCAGACATGACCGCCACGCATTTGAGCTGGCTGACGATCGTGCGCCTGGGCCTGGTGCAGAGCGCGCTCGGCGCGATGGTGTCGCTCACGACCTCGACGCTGAACCGCGTCATGGTGGTGGAATATGCGCTGCCCGCGATGCTGCCCGCTGCGCTCGTCGCTTGGCATTACGCCATTCAATTGTCGCGCCCGCGTTGGGGCTACGGCTCCGACATGGGCGCGCGGCGCACGCCCTGGATCGTGGGCGGCATGGGCGTGCTGGCGCTCGGCGCCATCGGCGCGACCGATGCGGCGGTGATCATGGCGTCGTCGCCGCTGGCGGGCGTGCTGCTGGGCGTTGCGTCCTTCACCTTGATCGGCGCGGGCGTCGGCGCATCGGGCACGTCGCTCTTGGCGCTTTTGGCCACCCATGTGGCGCCGGAACGCCGCCCCGCCGCGGCCGCGACGACCTGGATCATGATGATCGTCGGCATCGTCGCGACGGCCGGCATCGCCGGCGGCCTGATCGATCCGTTCTCGCCGCAGCGTCTGGCCTTCGTGGCCGCCGGCGTGTGCGCGACAGCGTTCCTCATCACGCTGCTTGCGGTGTGGGGCGTGGAGAAGAGCGGGCGCGCGCGCGATCCCGAAGAGGTCAAGCCGCCCTTCCTGCAGGCGCTGCGCGAAACCTGGGCGGACCCGACCGCGCAGCGCTTCACCCAATTCGTGTTCCTGTCGATGCTGGCTTACAGCGCGCAGGATCTCATCCTCGAGCCGTTCGCCGGCCTGTTGTTCGACATGACGCCTGGCCAATCGACGCAGATGTCGGGCGTGCAGCACGCCGGCGTGCTGATCGGCATGATTCTGGTCGGCGCGCTCGGCGCGCGGGTCGGCGATCGCAAGCGCGCCTGGCTGCGCGGTTGGACGATCGCGGGCTGCATCGGATCGGCGCTTGCGCTTGGCGCGCTCGCGCTCGCCGCGGCGATGCCGCATGCCTGGCCGCTGACGCCGACCGTGTTCGTGCTCGGATTCGCCAACGGCGTGTTCGCGGTCGCTGCGATCGGCTCGATGATGGGCCTGGCCGGCGAAGGCCAGAAAGCGCGCGAAGGCGTGCGCATGGGCGTGTGGGGTGCAGCGCAGGCGGCGGCCTTCGCGTGCGGCGGTTTCGCCGGCGCGGCAGGCGTCGATGCGCTGCGCGCGCTGACCGGCGATACCGCGAGCGCCTTCATGATCGTATTCGGCGTCGAGGCGGCGCTGTTCTTGTGCGCGGCGACGATGGCCAGCCGCATCCGCGTCGGCGCCGATGCGCCCGCGCCGCGCGCCCATGCCGGCGTCCATTTGCAAGGAGCGCGAACATGAGCGCGTCGATCGAAACCTTCGATGTCGTGGTCGTCGGCGGCGGACCCGCCGGCGCCACCGCTGCGGGCGAACTCGCAGGCCTTGGCCGCAATGTGCTGCTGCTCGACCGCGCCGGGCGCATCAAGCCGTGCGGCGGGGCCATCCCGCCGCGGCTCATTCGCGATTTCGCGATCCCCGATCATCTGATCGTCGCGCGCGCGCAGGCCGCACGCATGGTGTCGCCGTCCGCGCGCGCCGTGGATATGCCGATCGAGGGCGGCTATGTCGGCATGGTCGATCGCGAGGATTTCGACGAATGGCTGCGCCAGCGCGCCGCGCGCGCAGGCGCTGTGCGCCGCACCGGAGACTTCACGCGCATCGAACGCGACGAGTCCGGCGAGGCGATCGTGCACTATGCGCAGGAGGGCGACGCGAAGAACGCCACACGGCGCGTGCGCGCGCGCATGATCGTCGGCG
>CAZMRN010000021.1:0-14290 GCA_964568575.1 uncultured Caulobacteraceae bacterium | reverse complement strand
AGCGAGGCGGGCGGGGCGCCGCCGGCGATGCCGAGGCGCTCCTCCATCGTCGCGATATCCGACGCGAGCGACGCGATCAGGGCGGTGATCTCGGCCTCTTGCGCCTCGGCGACGCCGTCGAGACGCGCCAGCCCCTGCTCGATCTCGATCAGCGCGCCGCGCTGTTCGGCGGTGTCGGCCATGATCTGATCGATCTGGGAATCCACGTCGTTGAGATCGGCCAACGACAGCGTGCCGTTGGAGCCCTCCATGTACTGGGCCAGGCTGAACTGGAACGAGCGCGCGCTGAACAGCAGCGAGTTGATGAACAGCGCCCCGACCATGATCACGGCGAGGGCGAAGCCCACCATCCATTTGTGAATCGACATCCCGCACCCCTTAAACCGAAGGCCCTTTGGCTCATTGGCCAGGCGCCCGCACGCCCGGCGGCCAATTCTTAACGCATTCCAAACCGCGGCGCGCCGGGATTCTTGCGATGCGGGCGCTCAGCTGACCGCGCCGGTCGCGGGCCGCGGCGTCAGCACCCAGAAGCGCGCGGGGCTGTTCATGCGCTCGGCGCGTCGCCCGGCCTCGGGGCCCGACCCGAAAAAAACGTCCCCGCGGCTGGGTCCGCGGCGGATGGCGCCGCCGGTGTCCTGCGCCACAAGCAGGCGGCGAAACGGCGCGCCGTCATAGGTCGCCTCGACGAACAAGAGTGCGCCGTAGGGGTGGAAGGCCGGGTCGATCGCCACAGACCCCATCGGCGTGAGGTTGACGCCCGCCGCGCCGCGCGGCCCGATCGCGGGGTCGGCGATCGCCTCCTCGGCGAAGAACACGTAGGACGGATCCGCCGCCAGCGCGGCGCGCGCGGCGGCGGGCCCAGCCTGGGTCAGCCAAGCCTTGAAGTTCGCCCAGGTCGCGTTCGGGAGCTGACCCTGGTCCCGCAGCGCGCCCATCGCCGAGCGCCAGCGATAGCCGTTCTGCGCCGCAAAGGCGGCGCGCGCCTGCGTCCCGTCGGGAAACTGAAGTCGGCCCGATCCCTGAACCTGCAGATTGTAGACGTCCGCCGGATGGGCGTAGGCGAAGGCTTGGCCGGGCGCGGGGGTCAGCGCGCCGCGTTCGGGATAGGGCCGCACGCGATTGCCCTCGAGCTTGCCCGTCAGCGTGCGCGGCGCGCCGCGCAGCGTTTCGTTGTCATACGCCTCGGCGAAGGCGCCGAGATCGATCGTGACCATATCATCCGGCCTCCGCAGCAGCGGTTCGGTTATCAGGCCGGACGGCGCGCGCGCCGCCTCAACGATGGGCTCGTAATAGGCGGTGAGGCGGGCCTCGCCCTGACCCGCCACGGCCTGCGGCGCAAAAAACGCCTCGAAAAACGCGCGCTCCCCGCCGGGCTGCACGCTTCCAGCGTTCGCGCACGCCGGAAGCCAATCGCTGATCCCGCCGTGACGCCCCTGCCCGACGGGCTCGACCGGGGCACGGCGCGTCCACACCGCGCAATGCCGCCGAAACGCCGCGAGCGCCGGGGCGAGGTCGGCCTCGCGCCACCCCGGCACGTCGGCGAAGGTGGACGGCGTCAGCTGAAAGCTGGGCTGAACGGTCGGCCCTGAAGGGACCGGCGGCGTCGGACGAGACGGCGCCGGCGTCGACGCGCACGCCGCCAGGGTCGCCAGAGCCAGGGCGGGAGCCAATCGCGCCAACAGGGTCATGTGCGTCCTCCGCCCGCTTCGGCTGGCTTCTGTAGCGAGGGCGCCGGCGCGCGTCACGTGAACGGGGCGTCTAGGTTCCGCTCCACACCAGCGCCCCCAGGGCGTTCGCCCGTAGGGTGAAGTCTTGCGCGCCGCGAATCATGGGGATATCGTGATCCGACTTATGCTACTTTTGAGCATAAGCGGCGACCCCGGGCCTTTCCGGCGGTTCCGTCCGCCCTATATATGCTCACATTGAGCACAAGGTCGCGACTGCGACCGGAACAAGGAGGCCCGCATGGCCCGCATCATTGAAGCCCCGCTGCGCCACGCCGATGCGCAATGCGATGCGAGCCCGAAATCGGGCCGCTGGGGCGCCCTCGATGCGGCGGCCGCGCGCGGCCTGGCGTTTACGCCCGAGGTCAAGCGCGCCACCGATGCGCTGTACGAAAAGGTCGAGCACGTCATCCCGCCGTTCGAGTGGCCGGCCTATGCGCCGCTGATCGCGGCGATCAACACGCTCAAGGCGCAGAAGAACGCCGTGATCCTCGCGCACAATTACATGACGAGCGAAATCTTCCACTGCGTCGGCGATTTCCGCGGGGACTCTTTGCAATTGGCCCGCGAAGCCGCGCGCACCGACGCCAAGGTGATCGTTCAGGCCGGCGTGCACTTCATGGCTGAAACGTCGAAGATTCTGTCGCCCGACAAAACCGTGCTGATCCCCGACATGCGCGCCGGCTGTTCGCTGGCCGCATCGATCACCGGCGCCGATGTGCGCTTGATCAAGGCGCGGTATCCGGGCGTGCCGGTCGTCACCTATGTCAATACCTCCGCCGAGGTGAAGGCCGAGAGCGACGTGACGTGCACGTCCTCGAACGCCGTGCAGGTGGTGGAATGGGCCGCCAAGACGTGGAACAGCGACCGCGTCATTCTGATCCCGGACGAATATCTCGCGCGCAACGTCGCCGCGATGACGCCGATCAAGATCATCGCCTGGCATGGCCGCTGCGAAGTGCATGAGCGCTTCTCGGCGGAAGACATCGCCGAATTGCGCGCCGCCCATCCGGGCCTCGTTGTGCTTGCGCACCCCGAATGCCCGCCTGACGTCATGGCGGCGGCGGATTACTCCGGCTCGACGGCCGCGCTTGCCGCCTACGTCGAAACCAACAAGCCGGCGAAGGTGGTGCTGCTCACGGAATGTTCGATGAGCGACAATGTGGCTTCGGGCGCGCCGGAGGTCGATTTCATTCGCCCGTGCAATCTGTGTCCGCACATGAAGCGCATCACGCTTGAAGCGATCTATGACGCGCTCATCGACATGAAGCACGAAGTGACGATCGACGAAAACGTGCGCGTGCGCGCCAAGCAGGCGATCGATCGCATGCTCGCCCTGCCCAGGACCGACAAGCCGCTGGATTTCGATGTCGGGGCCGCCGAGGTCGCCGTCGAACTGATCTGAACGCGACGGACGCTGCGGCGAAGCGAGGCTGCGTGACCCAAGCGCGTGATCACCAATCCCCGATCGTCATCGGGGCGGGCCTCGCCGGTCTGTTCCTGGCGCTGCAGCTCAAGCCGCGGCGGGTGCGCGTGGTCACCCCCGTCCCGCTGGGCGAAAGCGCCGCGAGCGCTTGGGCGCAAGGCGGCATGGCCGTCGCACTGGCGTCCGGCGACGATCCGGCGTTTCACGCGCAGGACACCGTGGCCGCGGGCGCAGGGCTGGTCGATCCGACCATCGCTGCGCTGCTCGCCCGGGAAGGCCCCGCGCGCGTGCGCGATTTGATCGCGCTTGGCGTGCCGTTCGACCGCACCCCGGACGGCGCGCTGGCGCAAAGCCTCGAGGCGGCGCACTCGCGCCCGCGCGTGGTGCGCGTCGCCGGCGATCTCGCAGGCCGGGCGATCATGGATGCGCTGATCGCCGCCGCGCGTGCGGCCGATCATATCGAGATCATCGAAGGCCTGGCTGCGCGCGCCCTTCTGCAGGATGGCGAAGGACGCATCGTCGGCGCACTCTTTCGCGACGGCGACGGGGCCGTGCAATCCTTGCATTCCAGCGAAATCATCCTAGCGACCGGCGGCGTCGGCGGACTTTACGCGGTCACCACCAATCCGGCGGGCGCAGTCGGGCATGGCCTCGCTATGGCCGCGCGCGCCGGCGCGCTCGTCGCCGATCCCGAGTTCGTGCAATTCCACCCCACGGCAATCGATGTCGGCGTCGATCCTGCGCCGCTCGCCACCGAAGCGCTGCGCGGCGAAGGCGCGATGCTCGTGAACGGCGAAGGCGCGCCCTTCGTCTCGGAACTCGCCGCGCGCGATGTCGTAGCGCGAGCGATCCACCGCGAGCGCGCAGCCGGACGCGGCGCCTTTCTCGATGCGCGCAGCGCAATCGGCGCACATTTTCCAGAGCGCTTTCCCACGGTGTTCAAGGCCTGCATGCAGGCCGGCATCGATCCGCGCACAGCGCTCATCCCGATCGCGCCGGCGGCGCATTATCATATGGGCGGCGTCGTCTCCGACATGTGGGGGCGGGCGACGCTCAACGGCTTGTCGGTCGTCGGCGAATGCGCCTCCACCGGCGCGCACGGCGCCAACAGGCTGGCGTCCAACTCGCTGCTGGAGGCCGTGGTGTTCGCGCACCGCATCGCGGAACGCCTGCGTGACGGCGAAACAAACGCACCCGCCGGCGCCGGCCGCGCCGAGGCTCCGCCTGAGCTCCCCGCGCAGGTTATGGCGGCGTTGCGCACGGACATGCAGGCGCAGTGCGGCGTGGTGCGCGACAGCGCCGGACTGACGATGGCGGTTGCGCGCATCGACGCCTGGCGCACAGCGCATGGCGAGGCCAATGAACTCCTCGCCGCACGGCTGATCGCCGCCGCCGCGCTGGGCCGCGAAGAAAGCCGTGGCGGCCATTTCCGAGCCGATTTTCCTGACGCCGCCGCACACGCGGCGCGCACCTTCATAACGCTGGAAAGACGCACGCCATGACGCCGCCGCCAGATGTCATCGTCGAACCGATTGTGCGACGCGCCTTGGAAGAAGATTTCGGCCTCGCAGGCGACATCACCGCTGCGCTCCTGCCGGCCGACGCCCGCCTAAGGGCGCGTTTCTCCGCGCGCCGCGCCGGAACATTGTGCGGCTTGCAGCCTGCGCGGATCGCCTGCGCCTTGACGTCGCCCGACATCATATGGCGCGCGCACGCGGCCGACGGCGATGCGCTTAAACCCGGCGACGCGCTCGCCGAAGTCGAGGGCCCTGCCCGCGCTATCCTCGCAGCCGAGCGCACCGCACTCAATTTCCTGACGCTGCTCTCGGGAACCGCGACCTTGACGCGCGCTTTTGTCGATGCGGTCGCCGGCGCCCGCGCGCGGATCGCCGCCACGCGCAAGACGCTCCCCGGCTTGCGCGCGCTGCAAAAGCACGCCGTGCTGTGCGGCGGCGGCTGGCCGCACCGCTATGCGCTGTCGGACGCCGTTCTTGTCAAGGACAATCATATCGCGGCCGCGGGCGGCGTCGGCGCCGCCCTTAGAGAAGCGCGCGCACGCGCCGGCCACATGGCGGTGATCGAGGTCGAAATCGACGCGCTGTCGCAACTCGAAGACGCCTTGGCGCACGCGCCGAATGTTGTGCTTCTCGACAATTTTTCGCTCGACGATCTGAAGCGGGCCGTCGCCTTGACGAACGGGCGCGCTGTGCTCGAAGCGTCCGGCGGCGTGACGCTCCACACCGTCCGCGCCATCGCCGAAACCGGCGTGGACGTCATTTCCGTCGGCGCTTTGACGCATTCCGCGCCCGCGCTGGACATCGGCTTGGACGCCGTGTGATCCTCCTCGCGGAGGATCGCCGTCATGACCAGCCCGCGGAAAACCATCTTCGTCACCGGCGCAGGCTCAGGGATCGGGCGCGCCACGGCGCAGCTCTTTGCGGAAAAAGGGTGGTTCGTCGGCCTTTATGACATCAACGCCGCCGGCGTCGAGGAGACGGCGCAAAGCCTGCCGCAAGGGCAATGCTGCACCGGCGTATTCGACGTGCGCGACCGCGCGGGGTGGGCGAAGGCGATGGAGGAGTTCTCCGCGCAAACCGGCGGACGCTTGGATGTTTTGTTCAATAATGCCGGAATCGGAAAATATGGCTGGTTCGAGGAGATCGCGCCGGCGGATTCCGACGCCGTCATCGATGTGAACGTCAAGGGCGTCGTCAATGGCGTCTATGCGGCGCTGCCGCTGCTGAAAAACACCGCGGGATCGCGCATCATCAACACCGCCTCGACCGCAGGCGTTTTCGGCGCGCCGCAATTGGCCGTCTATTCTGCAACGAAATTCGCCGTGCGCGGGCTCACCGAAGCGCTCGATGTGGAGTTTTCGCGCTATGGCGTGCGCGTCGTCTCGTTGATGCCGTGGTTCGTCGAAACGGCGATCCTCGACATGGGCGGCGGATCGAACAGGAATTTGCGCGACCAGATCAAGGAGACCGATGCGGTCGTGTATCCCGTGTCGATGGCCGCCGAACGCGCCTGGGACGCAGCCCACGGCGAGGACGTGCACTACATGGTCGGGAAACTCGCTGAGCGCACGCGATTCGCTGCGCGGTTTTTTCCCAACGGGCTGCGCAATCGCATGAAGAAGCAGGTTCGCGGCGGCTGACCTTCCCGGTCGCGCCCGTCAGCTCGCCGTGTCGCGCTCGGCCCCGAGATGACGCTCGGGCGGCGCGACGGCCGTTTCGCGAACGACGTTTTCGCGGGCCGGCGCAGCGCGCACGGGCGTCGCCGCCGCAATCGGCGCGTCGGAGGGTTCCACAACTGCGCTGTCGGCTGCGGGTTCGGCCGCGGCGGGCGTCAGGCCGGCCTCGATAAGCGTCGCGTCATCGATTGCGGCCTCCTCGCCCTCGACCAAGGGAACGGCGTCTTCCGCACTCAAAACATCAACGGCGTCCGTGCTGGCGGCGCGCGGCGCGCGGCGCGCAGACGCCATCAGAACCGCACGCTCGGCGCGATTGGGGAAGCGATAGAAGATGTGCGTGCCGATGCGCGTGGTTTCGACCAGGCTGTCGGACCAGTACGGATCGATCGCCGTCGTGTGATAGTGCGTGGCGGTGCGGGTGACCGGGCGCGTATAGCCCATCATCACCTGACGGGCGATGTGCTGCGCGCGCTCCCAGCCGCGGCCGCGCGGGCGCTTATTGAGCGAGCCGTCGCACGTGAAGGTGAATTGGCAGCCCGTCGCGCGGGTCGAACCCTGATAGACGACGCCGCAAATCGTGTCCGGGTAGTGCCGCGAGCGCACGCGGTTCATCACCACCTCGCCAACCGCGACCTGGCCGCGATAGGTCTCGCCGCGGGCCTCGTAATAGATCGCTTCCGACAAGCAGCGCAGCTGGCGCGGATCGATGGTCGCCTCGCGGCGGCTTTCGAGCTCCGGCGCAGCCAGGGGGCCGCGCAGCGCCGCATGCACCATCATGGCTCGGCGGTCGAAGCCTTCGGGACCGATCAGGCCGGCCGAGCCGCGCGCGCGCACGCCGTCCGCCGTACGCATAGCGACAAGCTCGACGCGCGCTGCCGGATCGCTGTCGGCGATGATTTGACCCCGCATTTCGGTCTGGAACGCCATCGCGCGGGCGGACCATTCGGCCCCGTCGCGCTGCTCGGCGGTGCGGTTGGCGATGACCGGCATGGCGACGGCCGCCGCCGCGATGCATGCGACAGCCGCTGCGCCCTGACGAACCGCCAGAGGGTTGCGCTCAAGCTCAATCATGAAGTCGGTTCGAATCGTCCCGATCAGATGTGCAAGTCGACGCCAGAACATCACCAAAGTCGCTAACTCCCGATTAAAGCCATTCTGGCTGCCGGCCGCCGCCTTCGGGCGGAGCTGGTTGGGCGGCCCTATCCTTGCCGGAAGAGCGGGCCGCATACAGGCCCTGCCGAACCGGGGCGATTGACTTTTTCGTAATGAAAAGCCGCCCGCCGAACGCCTTAACGCGCAAACGCCGACCGCGGTTCCCCGGCCGGGCCTTGCGCCCCAAGGCCTAGCCAAGATTGGGCCAAGACTTGGGCCGCGCCAGCGCTGGTGCGGCGGCCCGCCGCACCTTGGGTGCGTTCACCATGGGTGTGTGGCCCTCGGGACACGCCTTTTGGGCGCTTCGGCGGCCGTGGTCAGCGCTTGCGGAGCGCCGCGTGGGCCGCCGCGAGGCGGGCGATCGGGACGCGGAAGGGCGAGCAGGACACGTAATCGAGGCCCAAATCGTGACAGAACGCCACAGAGGCGGGATCGCCGCCGTGCTCGCCGCAGATGCCGAGTTTGAGATCGCTGCGCGTCTTGCGGCCGCGCTGCGCTGCGATTTCAATCATTTCGCCGACGCCGTCGACATCGATGGTGACGAACGGATCCCGCTCGAAAATGCCTTTCGCGACATAGGATGTGAGGAACTTGCCTGCATCGTCGCGCGAGAGGCCGAGCGTGGATTGCGTGAGATCGTTCGTGCCGAAGGAAAAGAAATGCGCTTCGCGCGCGATGTCGCCAGCCCGCAGCGCCGCACGCGGCAATTCGATCATGGTGCCGACGCTGTAGGCTATGTCCTGGCCCGCCTCCGCAAACACCGCACGCGCAGTTGAGTCGATGCGCGCCTTGATGTCGGCGAACTCGCGCAAGGTGATCACGAACGGAATCATCACCTCTACGACAGGCGCGGCGCCCTTGGCTTTCGCGATCGCGCATGCGGCCTCGAAGATCGCGCGCGCCTGCATATCGTAGATTTCGGGAAACTGCACCGCCAATCGGCAGCCGCGAAATCCGAGCATCGGATTGACTTCATGCAAATCCCGCGCGCGCGCGAGCAACGCCCTGGCGTCGACCCCGGTCGCCTTAGCGACGTCGATGCACTCCTCTTCCGTGTGCGGCAGAAATTCGTGCAGCGGCGGATCGAGCAAGCGGATCGTGCATGGGCGCGGGCCCATGATGTCGAACAGGGCCTCGAAATCGGCGCGTTGAAATGGGAGCAGCTTATCGAGCGCGGCGATCCGCTCCTTTACGGATTCAGCAAGGATCATTTCGCGCACCGCCGCAATGCGGTCGGCGTCGAAGAACATGTGTTCGGTGCGGCACAAGCCGATGCCCTCTGCGCCAAACGCGATCGCTTGCGCTGCATCGACAGGCGTCTCGGCATTGGCGCGCACTTTCAGCACGCGGGCGGCGTCGGCCCAGGCCATCAAAGTGGCGAAATCGCCGCTGAGGCTGGGCTGCACCATATCGGCGGCGCCGGCGAGCACCTCGCCCTTGGCCCCGTCCACGGTGATGACGTCGCCTTTCTTGAACACCCGTCCGCGCGCGGTGAAGGCCTCGGCCTTCATGTCGATGCGCATTTCGCTGACGCCGGACACGCACGGCCTGCCCATGCCGCGCGCGACGACGGCGGCGTGGCTCGTCATGCCGCCGCGCGCGGTCACGATCGCGCGCGCGGCGTGCATGCCGTGAATGTCTTCCGGACTGGTTTCGTCGCGCACGAGGATGACGTCCTCGCCGCGCTGGGCGCGTTCGGCCGCCTCGTCGGGATCGAACACGATCGCGCCGAGAGCCGCGCCGGGCGACGCCGGCAGACCGACGCAAATCACATCGCGCACATATCCTTCAGCGATGGCGGGGTGGAGCAATTGGTCGAGCGACGCCGGATCGACCCGCAATACGGCTTCGTCCTGCGTGATCAAGCCCTCATCCGCCATGTCCACGGCGATTTTGAGCGCGGCGCGCGCGGTGCGCTTGCCGCTGCGCGTTTGCAGCATGTAGAGCACGCCGCGTTCGATGGTGAACTCGATATCCTGCATGTCGCGATAGTGACGCTCGAGTTTCGCGAACACGGCGACAAGATCGGCGAAGACGGTCGGCATCGCCTCTTCGAGCGAGGGCCCGGCCTCGCCCATGGCTTCGCGCGCCGCCTTAGAGATCGCCTTCGGCGTGCGAATGCCGGCCACCACATCCTCGCCCTGGGCGTTGATGAGATATTCGCCGTAGAGCTTCTTGTCGCCCGTCGAGGGATCGCGGGTGAACGCAACGCCCGTGGCGGAGGTTTCGCCCATATTGCCGAACACCATGGCCTGCACGTTCACCGCCGTGCCCCAGCTTTCGGGAATATCGTGCAGCCGGCGATAGACCTTGGCGCGCTCGTTCATCCAGGACGAAAACACCGCCGAGATCGCGCCCCACAATTGCTCCTGGGGATCGTGCGGGAACGGGCGATCGAGTTCACGCTCGACCGCGCTCTTGTACTCCTTGACGATCAGCGCCCAATCCTCGGCGCTCAATTCCACGTCCGACTTGTAATCGTTGGTGTCCTTGTGGATGCCGAGAATTTCCTCGAACACGGAATGATCGATGCCGAGCACGACATCGGAATACATCTGGATGAAGCGGCGATAGGAATCGTACGCGAACCGCCGATCGCCCGACAGCGCCGCCAAACCTTCCACCGTCTCGTCATTGAGGCCGAGATTGAGCACCGTATCCATCATGCCCGGCATCGAAGCCCGCGCGCCGGAGCGGACCGACACCAGCAGCGGATCGGCCGGATCGCCGAAGCGTTTTCCAGTCTTGGCCTCGAGCGCGGCGAGCGCGGCCTTCACCTGGGCGGCGAGATCGTCAGGGTATTTGCGGCCGAGATCGTAATAGGTCGTGCAGACCTCGGTGGTCAGCGTGAAGCCAGGCGGCACCGGCAGCCCCAGCTTGGCCATCTCGGCGAGGTTCGCCCCCTTGCCGCCGAGAAGATTCTTCATCGACGCATCGCCGGCGGTGTCGGCGCCGCCGAAGGAATAGACGTATTGGGTCATGCTGATCCCTCAACCTTCGAAAAATCCGCTACCGCGTGCAAGGCGTCGCGGATTTCAATGAGAAGCTTCAAGCGATTGCGCCGCAGACGCGCATCTTCGGCGTTGACCAACACGTCATTGAAGAACGCGTCCACCGGCGCGCGCAGTGCGCTGAGCGCCGTCATCGCGGCGGCAAAGTCCTCGCGGTCCACCGCCTCCTTCGCCACCGGCGCAATCTTCTTCAAGGCCGCATGCAAGGCCTTCTCCGCCACCTCGACAAGAAGCGCCGCCTCAACGGGCTCCGCAACGTCCGCCTCCGTCAAGCCTCTGCCTTTTTTCTCTTCGTCAGCGAGGAATTTCGCAGCGCGACGATAGCCGGCCAGCAAACTCGCGCCGTCTTCCATTTTCAAGAAGGCGTCGATCGCATCGACACGCATCACGATGCGCACGAGATCATCATCGCCGAGCGCAAACACCGCATCGACGAGGTCGTGGCGCTTGCCCTGCTCGCGCAGTTGCGCTTTGAGGCGATCGGCGAGGAACGCGACAAAACTTTCTTCAATTGCTTCTGGGATGGCATTGATCTTTGTGACGTCGACTCCCGGGCGCCAACTGTCTGCAACCGGTAGGCGCCGATCTCCAACAGTGAACTGGCTGTACATCGCTTTGAACAGACTGCGCAGTCGAAGGCGGCGACGAGAGGTCAACAAAATCCGCACGACGCCCAAGGCCGCTCGCCTTAGTCCGAAAGGGTCAGAAGAACCCGTCGGTCGCTCATCAATCAACCAGAAGCAGAAAATTGTGTCGAACTTGTCCGCGAGCGCGAGGGCGATGGCGACAGGATCCTCAGGGACACGGTCGTTAGGGCCGAGCGGGCGGTAATGATCTTCGATGGCGGCGGCGATAGAGGGATTTGCATTGTTCTCTAGGTCGTAAAGCTGACGCCCGATCTGGCCCTGCAACTCGGGAAACTCCTGCACGGTCTCCGTCACCAGATCCATCTTGAACAGGTCTGCCGCCTGCGCCACGAGTTGGTCTTCTGAAGAGACGGGCGAAGCCTTCACCCGCTCGACTTTGTCCCACACGCTGCCGAGCTTCTGGTGAAAGACGATCTTCTCCAGCTTCGCTTTGCGCGCTTCGGTGTAGAGAGGCGTCTTGCGATCCTGCTCCCAGAAAAACCGCGCATCGTTCAAGCGCGCCGACAAGACGCGGCGATTGCCCGCGACGATGACCGCGCCGCCATCCTTCGCGGCGATGTTCGCCACCGTCACGAAGAACGGCGCGAGCGCGCCGGTTTTCGCATCGCGCACCGCGAAATATTTCTGGTGCGTGCGCATCGTCAGCCGGATGACCTCGGCCGGCAGGTCGAGAAAGCTTGCGTCCATCGCGCCGAGCAGCGGAACCGGCCATTCGACAAGACCGGCGACCTCCTCCAGCAGCCCCGCATCCTCGACCAGCGTCAATCCCTTCTGCGCGCACAGCTGCGCTGCGCCCTCCGCGATGGCGCGCTTGCGGGCCTCGCGATCGATCATCACGAAGGCCGCTTCCAGATTTTTGGCGTAGTCCGCGAAGCGCTTCACCGGAATCGCCTCCGGTGCGTGAAACCGATGCCCCCAGGTCTGCGCTTCGCTGGCGACGCCGTCGATCGCGATCGCCACCAGCGCGCCGTCGAAGGTGCAGCAGATGTTGTGCAGCGGTCGCACCCAATGCAGATCGCCCGCGCCCGACCGCATGCTTTTCGGCCAGGGAAAACTGCGCACGATCTCCGGCAGCGCCGCGCGCAGGATATCGGGCAACGCGGCGCCGGGCCGTTCGATGCGCGCGACATAGAACGCGCCCTTCTTGTCCTCCACGATCTGCGCCTGATCGATGGAGGAAAGCCCCGCGCCGCGCAGAAAGCCCTGGATCGCAGCGTCAGGCGCGCCCACGCGCGGGCCCTTGCGCTCCTCCGACACGTCCGGCGTGCGCGCAGGCAGATCGTCGATCACGGCCGTCAACCGCCGCGGCCCGGAGAACGTCTTCACCTGCGGCGCCGCAAGACCGGCGGCGACCAGCTTCTCAGCCAGCAGCCGCGCGAAATCCTCCTCCGCACGCTTTTGCATGCGCGCAGGGATTTCCTCGGAGAACAGTTCGATGAGGAGTTGGGGCATCACACGCGCTCGCGCGATGAAGCGCCCCGACGTCCCGCGATGGGAGCGCAATCGACGTGCCCCGACGATTGAGCGGGCGCGCCCCCTTCCGCGCTGCGCGCGATCTCCCCCATCGAGGAGGAGGCGTGCGTCACGGTTTGCGGGCCGCGCGCTTGGCGCCAACGCAAAAGCCGCGGCGCGGCCGGTGAACGCTCAGCGGCTGATCTGACGCGCCGCCACACCCCTTCGGGATTCTCGTGGACGTCGTTGTTCCAAAACCGAAGCACCACGTAGCCTTCCGCCTGTAGCAACGCTGTGCGCACTGCGTCGCGGCGCTTGTGTTCGGGAATTGCGTGCTGCGCGCCGTCAACTTCAACAACCAGTCGCGCGGCGTGCGAAACAAAGTCGAGGATGTAGTTTTGAAAGGGCGCTTGCCGGCGGAAGTGCAATGCGGCGAGATCTCCTGATTTCAACAATCGCCAAATGATTTTTTCCTCAGGCGTCATGTCAGCGCGCAATGCCCTCGCCCGCGACGCGATGGCCCCGCTCCCCCTCGATGGGGGAGCTGTCGCGCGCAGCGCGACTGAGGGGGTGACGCCCTCTCGCGTTACATTCTCGTACGTCGCGGGCGCACCCCTCCCCGCCGCTTCGCGGCGACCCTCCCCATCGAGGGGAGGGAGGGATGTTGTGCTCCGACCTCTCACGCGCGCTCTCCCGCTTCCCACGCCACAGCGCAGCCCTTCGCCAGGTCGCGCACGCGGGCGATGAAGCTTTGGCGTTCGGTGGGCGAGACCACGCCGCGGGCGTCCAGCAGATTGAACAGGTGCGAGGCCTTCAGGGCGTGTTCGTAGGCCGGCAACACGCACGCCGCCTGCAGCAACCGCGCCGATTGCTTCTCCGCATCCTCGAACCAGCGCAACAATTGCTCCGTGTCGCTGAGGTCGAAATTGTACGCCGATTGCTGTTGTTCGTTCTTGAGGAAAACATCGCCATAGGTCAGCGGATAGGGCGATTGCGGATCGTTGTAGGGAAGATCGTAGACGCGCTCGACATTGAACACATAGAGGCAGAAGCGCTCCAGCCCGTACGTCAATTCACCCGACACCGGCCGCGCGTCGAGGCCGCCCACCTGCTGGAAATACGTATACTGCGAAATCTCCATGCCGTCGCACCACACCTCCCAGCCGAGGCCCCAGGCGCCGACGGTCGGGTTCTCCCAATCGTCCTCCACGAAGCGGATGTCGTGCAGCAGCGGATCGATGCCGACCGCGATCAGCGAGTTGAGATAGAGTTGCTGCAGGTCCGGCGGGTTGGGCTTCAAGATCACCTGGAACTGGTGATGCTGATGCAGCCGATTCGGGTTTTCGCCATAGCGGCCGTCTTTCGGCCGGCGCGAGGGCTGCACGTAAGCGGCGCGCCACGCCTTCGGCCCCAGCGCGCGCAGCACGGTGGCGGGATGCAGCGTGCCGGCGCCGACCTCGACGTCATAGGGCTGCAGAATGGCGCAGCCCTGCGCGGCCCAATAGGCCTGCAGGGTCAAGATCACATCCTGGAAACACCGCGGGGCGGCGTTGGGTTTCGCGACGGCGCTCATGGACGGGACGCCTACCAAGGGTCGCTGCTGCGCGCCAGCGCCTCAACGCCAAGGCAAAGCGGCGGCGTCCGTGAACACCGCCTGGGCGGCGTCGGTGAAGGCGCCGTCGTCC
>CAZMRN010000020.1:0-15022 GCA_964568575.1 uncultured Caulobacteraceae bacterium | reverse complement strand
AACAGTTTCGCGGCGGCGAAACGCGCCGCGGGCGGCGCTTTGACGTCGGTCAGCGCGAACGAGGCCGCGAAGGCGCCCAAATCCCCGCCCAGCCAATAGACGAAGACCAGCACATGCAGGAACGAGAGCGCGGCGAGCTCCAAACGGCGGTCCTTGGTTGCCCAAGTTGGTATATCATTTAAGCGGCGCGCGCCAAGCGCCCGCGCCTAGCGCCACTCGTCGCGGCCGCGGCGGCGGCGGCGGGTCAGCTTCATGTGGTGCTGGAAGCGCTCGGGCCGGTAATGGCCCTGCAGCGCTTCGACGACGCGGCCTTCCTGGTCGCGCATGATGCGCTTGATCTCGAGCACCGGCGCGCCCGAGGCCAGGCCCAGCGCCTTGGCCGTTTCGGGATCGGCGGCGCAGGCGCTGATCCATTGCTCGGCCTCCACCGCCACGAAGCCGGCGCGCTCCAGCAGCTCAAGGAGCGGCGTTTTCGCCAGTTCCGCTGTCGGGAAGCGGCGCGCGATGTCGGCGGGCACGTGGGTGACGAGGTAGGAGAACGGCGCCCCTTCGATCTTGCGCAGACGGACCGCACGCTGCAGCGGCGCGCCTGGCTCCAGGCCCATGAGGTCGGCGAGGGCGTCGTCGGCGTCGACTTCGGCGACGTCGAGCAGTTCGACCTCGGTGCCGAGGCCCATCAATTTCAAGCTTTCAAACAGGTTCTCGAAGCTGCCTTTGACCACCGGCGCGGCGGCGTTGAAGGTGACGCTGGTGCCGCGGCCGCGGTGCCGCGCGACAAACCCGCCGGCGGCCAGCTCGTTCAGCGCCCGCTTCACCGTGATGCGCGAGACGCCCATCACCCGCACCAGCTCCTGCTCGCCGGGAAGCAGCGACCCGGTCGGGTAGACGCCGCTGCGGATGCGCTCGCGCAGCGCCAGATACACCTGGTGGTAGAGCGGCGTCGGGCTGTCCTCGTCGATCAGGTCTGGCGTGAGCGGCGAGGCCTCCGCTTTGGACGGGGCCCTGGCCTGAGACTTCGGTCGAGCCTTGGATTGTGAGAGAGCGGCGGCGCGCATCTGAAACACTTAGCCTTTTCTGGCGTCAGGGGCGAGCCTGGGGCGGGCCGCCGGCGGCGCGGTGGCGGATGGAGTCGGCGCTGTCCCAGATCTTGCCGCCGACCGCGAGGCCGATGGATTGGGTGAAATCGCGCACCTCGATCCGTTCATACTGGCCGTTGGCGATGTAGGGATCGCCGCGCATCAGCGCCCAGGCGGCCTCCAGATCCGGGGCGAGGACGATGAACATCGAGCCGCACAGCGCGTCCTCGCCGGGATTGCGCATCGGGCCGGCCACCACATAGCGCCGCCAGTTCGCCTCGACATGGGCGAGGTGGCCGTCGAGGTCGCGGGTGCGCAGCGCGGCGGCGTCCGGCCCGTCCCAGCACAGGAAAAGGAACGTCGGCTCGCTGGCGCGGGGGACGGTCGGCGGCCTGGCGTCGGGGCTGGTCATGGCGGAGAGGGCCTTTGCGGCGGCGATGGACGACGATCAGATGATATACCAATATACATCTTCCCCAAGCGGCGTCGCCGCACCCTGGAGAGCAGCATGGCCGCGGGGCGCACCCTGGCTGAGAAAATCATCGCCCGGGCGGCGGGCAGGCCAGGCGTGCGCGCCGGCGAGATCGCGACCTGTGCGGTCGATCTCGCCTTCGCGCATGACAGCTCCGGCCCGCGGCGCTGGAAGCCGCTCCTGGAGGAGCTCGGCCTGTCGCTGTGGGACCCCGCCAAGGTCGTTCTGGCGTCGGACCATTACGTCCCCGCCGTGGACGCCGAAAGCGCCGCGATCCTCAAGCTCACGCGCGATTTCGCGCGCGACCAGGGCGTGGCCCGCTTCTTCGATATGCAGGGCATCGCCCACACGCTGCTGCCGCAGAACGGCCTGTTGAAGCCAGGCATGTTCGTCGCCGGCGGCGACAGCCATTCCCCGCATGGCGGCGCCTTCGGCTGCTTCATCGCCGGCTACGGCGCCACCGACATGGCCGCCATCGTCGCCACCGGCGAAACCTGGACGCTCGTCCCCGCCACCGATCGCGTCATCTTGAGCGGCGCCCTCCAGGACGGCGTCGTCGCCAAGGACGTCATGCTCATGCTGTGCCGCGCGCTCGGCATGGACAATGCGTTCAAGGCGATCGAATACGCCGGCGCGACGATCGACGCGATGGCGATGGACGAGCGCATGACGCTGACCAATATGAGCGCCGAGCTCGGCTACGACACCGGACTCATCGCGCCGGACGAAACCACGCTCGCGCATATCCGCGCGCATGGCGGCGCAGTGGACGACGACGCTCTGTCCTGGCGCAGCGACGACGACGCCGATTTCGCTGCGACCTATCATTTCGACATGACGAAACTATCGCCGCAGGTCGCGGCGCCGCATTCGCCCGCCAACGCCGACAGCGTGCGCGCCCATGCGGGGGTGAAGATCGATCAGGCCTATATCGGCGCTTGCGTCGGCGCGAAGCTTGAGGATTTGCGCATGGCCGCGCGCGTGTTGCAGGGTCGGAAGGTTGCTGCGGGCGTGCGGCTGCTCGTGGCGCCGGCCTCGACGCACATCGCCGCGCAGGCCGCGAAAGAGGGCGTGCTCGAAAACTTGATGAGCGCGGGCGCGCATCTCATGCCGTCCGGCTGCGGCGCATGCGCGGGCATGGGCGCGGGGCTGCTCGCCGCGGGCGAGACCTGCATCTCCACCACCAACCGCAATTTCAAGGGACGCATGGGGCACAACGATGCCGACGTCTGGCTCGCCTCGCCTTACACGGTGGCGGCGTCGGCCGTCGCGGGCGTCATCATCGATCCGCGCGAGATGCTCGGCGCCGCTGCGCGGGATGCGGCGTGATGGCGGCGGCGCGCGAAGGCCGGGCCTGGGCGTTCGGCGACAGGATCGACACCGACGTGCTGGCGCCGGGATCGCTGATGAAGCTTGCCCCGCGGGAGCTGGCCGCGCATTGCCTGGCGGCGGTGCGGCCGGACTTCGCCGCCGGCGTTCGCGAGGGCGATGTGCTGGTCGCGGGCGAGGCGTTCGGCGTCGGCTCGTCGCGCGAACAGGCGGCGGTTTCGCTCAAGCTGTTGGGCGTTCAAGCAGTGCTGGCCAAAAGCTTTGCGCGCATCTTCTATCGCAACGCCTTCAATCTGGGCTTGCCGGCGCTGCGCCTGCCGGCCGATGCTGTGATCGCCGATGGCGATCGGCTGGCGATCGATTATAGAGCGGGCCGGGTCGACAATCTCACCAGGGGGACCTCGATCGCCGTGAGCCCCATCCCGGCGAATTTGTTGGCGATCGTCGAAGCGGGGGGATTGATGGCCTATCTCAAGCAGCGCGGAGCGGCGCAATGACGGTCTCTTTCAAGCGCCGCATCGCCGAGCCGCGCGCGATCCTGGCGCCGGGCGCCTATGACGCGCTGTCGGCGCTGCTGGTCGAGCAGGCCGGCTTCGAGGCGGTGTACATTTCCGGCGCTTCGGTGGCGTACACGCAATTGGGCCGGCCGGATGTCGGGCTGATCACGGCCACGCACATCGCCGACGTCGTCTCGCGCGTGCGCGATCGCGTGTCGCTGCCGATGATCGTCGATATCGACACCGGCTTCGGCAACGCGATCAACGTGCAGCAGATCGTGCGCCAGATGGAGCGCCTCGGCGCCAACGCCTTGCAGATCGAGGACCAAACCAGCCCGAAACGCTGCGGCCATCTGCAGGGCAAGGATTTGATCTCGGCGGAGGAGATGGCCGGCAAGGTCAAGGCCGCCGTCGATGCGCGCAGCAGCGAGGACACGATCATCATCGCGCGCACCGATGCGGTGGCGGTCGAGGGGTTCGAGCGGGCGCTCGAACGCGCGGCGCTCTATCGCGACGCCGGCGCCGACGTGCTGTTCGTCGAGGCGCTGCAATCGCTCGACGAGATGCGCGCCGTGTGTCGCGCGTTCGGCGCCGATACGCCGCTGCTCGCCAATATGGTCGAGGGCGGCAAGACGCCCATCCTCACCAAGGATCAATTGGAGGAGATGGGCTTCCGCATCGTCATTTCGCCGGGCTCGATGGTGCGCGCTCTCGCCTTCATGGCGCAGGAATTCCTGCGCCTGCTGCACGCCAACGGCACGACCGCTCTCTACCGAGACCGCATGCTGGATTTCGCCCAGATCAATGCGCTGATCGGCCTGCCCGACCTCTTGGCCGATGGCGCGCGCTACGAGAAGCGCGGGCGCGAAGCGGCGGAATAGACCGCCACACGCTTATCGAATGGCGCCGTCGCGCGCGAGGCGCTCGATGACGGCGCGCTGGCGTTCGATGACTTGCGCGCGCTCCAGCATGCGCCCATCCGCCATGCCGTTCGGGACCACGCGTTCCTGCTCATAGGCCGGCGCGAACGCGCTCATCGGCAGGCGCGACAACAGGTTCGTCATGCCGGTGCGGCGGCGCGCGCCGCGCAGGCCGTCCATGTCGAGGATCGCGTTGGCGACGATGGTTTCGCCGGGGCCCGCTTCAGCGACGATGCGACCGTACCAATCGACGACGACGCTCATGCCGTCGGTCGATTGCGCGGGGACGCTTGTGCCTTCGATGCCTGCGGAGTTCGCCGAAACGACGTAGGCCATGTTCTCGCTGGCGCGCGCGAGTTTCGACAGATGCTTCGGCGTCAGGCTCGGCGAGCCGACTTCGCTGGTGGGATGCAAGAGGATTTCCGCGCCTTTGAGCGCGGTCATGCGCGCGATTTCGGGATAGAGGATTTCTTCCGACGCGATTGTGCCGAGAACGCCGATCTCAGTGCGCGCGACGGGAAACACCGCATCAGCGCCGTATGCGTCGAGGTAGCGATCCCAGACATCATACGGCGTCGGCGCGTAAAGCGAAATCATGCGGCGATACCGCAGCGCCGTGCTCCCATCCGGCGCATAGACGACGTTCGCCTGGAAATACAGATCGGGAAAATGGCGGTCGGTTTCGTAGTGATTGGAGCACAGATACACGCCATGGCGCTGCGCGGCGGCCGCGATCGCTTCGTCCTCCGCGCCGCCCACATCGATGGCCGCCTTGTCCTGCCAGACGGCGCGCGTCTCGCCCATGGGAAAGCCCGTCATCCAGTATTCCGGCAGCACGACGAGACGCAGCGGCGCGCCGTTGAAGCCGGCGAGGAATCCCTTCGCAGCCCCGATCTGCGCGGAGATGCGCGCGATCGTCGCGGCCATGCGGCGGCGCGCCGCCTCGACGCTTTGGTCCTGGTTCACCGCGTCGCAGCGCGTCTGCAAGGCGAGCGCGGAGAAGCGCGGTGCGGCGGTCTGCGCGGCGGCGTCGGTCATGGAAAGGCCTGCGGTTGCAAGGAGGAGGTCTCGGCGGGTCATCGGAAGCTCGCATCGGCGACGGCGCTGGCGGGCGCGCACCAGATCCCGGGCGTCGTCGCAAGCGCGTGCAGCGCCTCGCGCACGGCCCACAGGCGGAACGCCTGCCCCGTCACATAAGGCGTGAGCGTAAAGGCGAAACTCTGCGCGCCTTCGCGATCGGCGGCGGCGATGCTGTAGCGCGCCGCCTCAATGATTTGATCGCGCCATTCGGTTTCGCTTTGGCGCTGATCGATGAGCAGTTTGCGGTCGTCGAGTTCGTTGAGCGTCGGCACGGAGACGATCGAGCCATGCGCCGTGCGCAGCGCCAAGGGCGCGCAATCGGATTCCCAATCGAGACACACATCGAAGCCCGCTTCGCGGATCAGGTCCAAGGTGGCGAAGCTTTGCTGCCGCGCGGGGCTCATCCAAGTGCGCAGCCTGAGCCCGGCGGCGTCGAACGCCGCGCGCGTCTTGGCGATCAGCGCGCGTTCCTCATCGATGGGAAGCCCGCTCCAATGGATCGCATCGGCCTCCCAGCCATAAGCGGCGATCTCGTGGCCGTCGCGGACGATGGCGTCGATCAACGGGCGCACGCGATCGAGCAGGATCGCGTTGATCGGGAACGTCGCGGTCAAGCCCGCGTCCTTCAGGGCGCGCAAAAGGCGGAACGCGCCGACGCGATTGCCGTAATCGCGCGTGGTGAAATGGCGCAGGTCCGGATAGGCGGTCTGCATCGCGCCGGGATGCTTGAAGGGTTTTCCGGCTGGATCGAGACGATGGAATTCCAGAGGAACGACGATCGTGCACGCAAGCGCCGCGCCGTTGGGCCACGTTGCTGCGCGTGGCGTGCGCGGCCAATCATAGCGATCCTGATCGGCGCCGTAGCGACGGCGCGGATAGCGCACATGCTCTTCCGGAAGGCTCATGGCGCAAATCCCGTTCCGCCGCGCGCTAGCCCACGGCGCGCGATGTCGGCGAGGGTCTGATCCCAATAGGTCTCGCGATAATGCGCCGCGATGTCGACGGCGCGGGTGATCCATACATCGTCCTTGTGCGCCTCGATGTGCTTGAGCGCCTCTTCGAAAGCGCGCAACCGATGCGGCTGGCTGACGAGATAGGCGTGCAGGGGGATGCACATCACGGTGCCGCTGCTTTCGCCTTCTTCGAGCAATTGATCGAAATGCCGCTTCAAGATGTCGGCGTAGCGCCACGGCGTCATCACCATCGCGCCATAGGTGATGACGTCGTTCACCTCGAGCGAATAGGGCATGGAGATGAGCTTGCCGGTCTTGGTCTTGATCGGCTGCGGCTGGTCGTCCTGGAACAGATCGCAGGTGTACCAGAAATCGTGCTCGGCGATCAGGTCGAGCGTGCGTTCGGTGTGCGTGAGGGCGGGGGCGAGATAGCCGCGAATGCGCTGGCCGGTCGCGCGCGCGACGCTGGCGATCGAATCCTCCAGCACGGCGCGCTCCTGCGCCTCCGACATGCCGTAGGAATAGCGCGTGTTGTAAATTCCGTGCGAGAAGAATTCCCAATCGCGCGCGACGCACGCCTCGATGATCTCGGGATGATGATCGATCAGCGCGATCGACAGCGACACCGATCCGCGCAGCCCGTATTTGTCCATCAGGTCCATCAGCCGCCAATGGCCGACGCGGTTGCCCCAATCGCGCTGCGCGTAGCCGACGACGTCGGGCGCAGGCTTCGGCCAGCCCGGGCGCGCAGGGTTTTTCGGCGGATCGTATTCATAGACCTCGACGTTCGGCGCGATCCAGAAGGCCAGCTTCTTGCCGCCGGGCCAAACGATCTTCGGGCGGTCCTCGTAGGGCCAGTAATCATAGAGGTTCGGATCGGCGTGGGTCACGCCTTGCTCTCCAGCCAAGCGGCCACAGCCTCGAAGGGCTCCACATCGGCGTATTTCAGCAGGAGATCGGTCAGGTTCGCGAAGTGATAGCTCTCGTGTTTGTCGGCGACGCACTCCTCCACCACGATCGTGCGATAGCCGTGGCTCAGCGAATCCACCGCCGTCGCGCGCACGCAGCCGGAGGTGGAGCCGCCGGTGATGATCACGGTGTCGACCTTGCGCCACACCAGATAGCTCGCGAGCGGCGTTTCGAAGAACGCGCTCGGCATGCGCTTGGTGTAGATGAGATCGCGCGCCTCATCGATGGCGCAGCGCGGATCGAAGGCGTGCCGCTCGGAGCCGTATTTGATGTTCTGCAGGCTGTCGGGCGTATCGGTGCGCGTGCCCCAGACGCCAGCGTCGCCCGCATCGGCCTTGTAGGCGACGTGCGTCCACACCACCGGCATGTCCGCGGCGCGCGCGGCCTTCGCCAGCGCATTGGTGAAGCCGATCTGGTTGGGATGGGTGACGTAGGCTGTTTTGGGAAACAAATCCGGCCGGGTATAGGCCTGCTGGAAATCGATGTTCACCAGCGCCGCGCGCGCGCCGAAGCCGAATTTCGCCCGCGCCGGATTAGCCTTCACCTCGGCGTAGATCTGCCGCGCCGTCTTGTCGGACAGCGTCATCGTCGGCTCGAACGCAAGCGGTTGCGACACGGGTCAGGCCTCCAGGCTCAGGGCGCGGGGTTCTGCAGCGCGCGGATTTCGGCGAGGTCTCGCGGCGGCGCGCGCCACAGCGGCGCGTTCGTCGCGATATGCGTGCGGATCGTCGGCGGCAGATCGTCGAACCGCTCCACCCGCCAGGTCACCAGATGCATGATCGAGGGGCCGCCGCCGGCCCAATCCGGCAAGGGGCCGTATCGCACCCAGCTCAATTGATGCGGCTCGATCACGCCGCGCGCGGTCTGCACGAAGAAGTCGTAATTCTCGAACGCCTGATAGCGGCCGCCCGCGGGCGTGGGAAAATCGAGATAGACCGGCGCGGTGAACACGACCGCGTCGTCGAGGCGGCGCACGCTCATGCTCTCGCCGGGGCCGATGCGCTGCACGCGCGGCGCGGTTCCCTGCTCGACCATGGTGCGCACCGCCGCGCCGGCGAGCTCGTAAGTGATGAACTGGTAGGGGTAGGCGATCGGCGCGACCGGCCGGCCCTGATAGACGTTCAGGGGCGCGCCGGCGTCCTTGTCGAGATAGAGGTAGGTCTTGCGCGAATATTGGTGCGCCAAAGGCGCGCTCCGGTCGGGCCAGTGCGCGCGCGCCGTATCGACGCCCTCCATCCGGAACAAGAGTTCGCCCGACGGATAGGCCCGCACCGTGCCGGACGAGACCCAGTAGACCGGTGCGCCATCGCCGGCTCGGGCCGAAACCCACAGATCGAACAGCGCCCGATCGAAGCCTTCCGCATGCGCCGGCCCGGCCCAGAGGGCCCCAAGCCCGGCCCCGCCCATCCCGGCCAAAACCGTCCGCCGCCGCATCCATTCCTCCGCCGCATCCCCTGAAATGGTATATCCTTCGACCCCTCCCGCCAAGCGCAGCGGGGCGCCAGCGACCCTTGCGAGCGCCCCGCCGGCAAGCTCCGGCGCCGCAAAGTGAGGCATTTGGACAACATTAGGCGCGAATCCACGCACATTCGCCGCCGAAGTCGCGAGGCCAACTTGTCCGGACAACGGGATTGAAGAAATGATATACCAACTTCACAAGTTTGAAGCGTCTGGGCGAAAGGCTGAAGGGGAGGATCGCATGAGCGGCAAGCGGATGTGGTTGTACGCGGCCTCGGCCGCTTCGGCGTTGGCCGCGGGGCCAGCCTTTGCGCAGGAGTCGAGCGATCGCGGCGACGGCGTGGGCGAAATCGTCGTCACCGCCGAGCGGCGCGTCGCCAATATCCAAGAGACGCCGCTGGCGGTCTCCGCCTTCACCCCGCAGCAATTGGAAGCCGCACAGCTGGACGACACCGTCGATCTGGTGCGCTTCACCCCCAGCGTCACGGGCGGTCTCAATACCGGGACCGGCGCGGCGTTGTCGTTCTTCATCCGCGGCCTGGGCTCGACGGAGCAGATCGCCACGTTCGACGTCCCGGTCGCGACCTATGTCGATGAAGTCTATTTCGCGCGTCAGAACGTCAACGCGGTGTCGCTGTTCGACGTCGAGCGCGTCGAAGTGCTGCGCGGTCCGCAGGGCACGCTGTTCGGCCGCAACACGACCGGCGGCGCGGTGTCGATCACGCTGCGCAAGCCGGCGGAGGAGTTCGGCTTCTTCGTCGAGGGCTCCTACGGCTCGTTCGAGCGTCAGACGCTGCGCGGCTCGGTCGATATCCCGCTGTCGAGCTCGATCCTGACGAAAATTTCCGGCTTCTATGTCGACGACGAAGGCTATGGCCGCAGCTCGACAACGGGCGAGGATCTCAACGGCGAGGAAAGCTATGGCGGGCGCATCGCCGCGCGCCTGCAGCCGAGCGACGCATTCACTTGGGACATCGCGGCCGATTATGTCGATCAGCAGAAGACGACGATCGGCGGCGCGATGTTCGATCCGCGCTACACCTCGCGTTCGGGCCTGCGCACCACGGAATGCGACGGCGACATCACCGACGTCTATCTGCGCCAGGCGCGCGGCAATTGCGCCGGGATCGTGTCCGGCGGCGTGACGTCCAATCTCGCAGTCGATTTCCTCGGCGGCGAATTGAGCTTCATCACCGCCTATCGCTCCACCGATCAGGATTTCGCGCTCGACTTCTTCAACGGAACCGGCGCGCGCGGCGGCTATGTCATCGTCAACGAAGTGCGCAACCAGCAATTCACGCAGGAATTGAAGTATGTCGGTACGTTCGGCGCGGTCGATCTCGTCGCCGGCCTGTTCTATCTCGATGAGCAGAACAAGACCGAAGAGATCGATTATTTCGGCGTGCTGCTGGCCGATTGGGTCATGTACAACGAGACCCAATCCTACGCCGCCTACGCGCAGGGCGACATTCACCTGAACGACGCCTGGACGCTGACGCTCGGCGGCCGTTTCACGCAAGAAGAGAAGGCGTTGTCCTATACCGACGCGGTGCTTGGGTCGTACCCCGCAGGCGTGGTTGTGGCGGTGCCGGCGGCCAATCTGCGGCCGACGAACGCCAACATTCGCGCGCTGAACGTGCCGCTCGATCAGGACGAGGAGAAGTTCACCCCGCGCATCGCGCTGTCCTACCAGATCGACGACGATCGCCTGATCTACGCGTCCGCGACGAACGGCTTCAAGTCGGGCGGGTGGAACACGCGCGTCACGCGCGCGGCGGCGGTCACCGCGTTCGGGCCGGAAGAATCCTGGTCCTATGAGCTCGGCGCGCGCACCGATTGGATGGGCGGGCGGCTGCGGCTCAATCCGACCATCTACTACCAAGAGGTCAAGGACCTGCAATTGTTGTCGGGGACGGGCGACGGCCAGTTCCTGACGCGCAACGCCGCCGATCTCGAAGCTTATGGTTTCGAGCTCGAAATCGCGGCCCGGCCGATCCCCGAGCTCGACGTGTTCGGCTCATTCTCGCTGGCGGAGCGCGACTATCAGAACATTCCCCCGCGCTTCGGCGCCGGCGGCGTGTCCTGCAACGCGACGCCCGAGCCGGCGAACTGCACCACCGTGCGCGACGAGCCTGTGCGCTATCCCACCATCCAGGGCACGTTCGGCGCGAGCTATTACGTGCCGCTCGAAGGGCTCGGCGAGCTGACGCTCAACACCTCGCTCAGCTATTCCGGCTATTACTGGACGAGCACCTATAACGACACGCCGAACTCCACCGGCACGCCGCTGGGCGAATCGTTCCCGATCATCGTGCCGCTGTCGAAGGTGCGGCCGACCACGCTGCTCAATCTGGGCGCAGTGTTCCGCTCCGAGGATCAGCGCTGGCTGGCCGCGCTGGAATGCTCGAACTGCACCGAGGAATATTACGCCACCTCGTCGCTGTTCGGCTTCGGCTATTGGAACGATCCGCGCCGCGTGACCTTCCGCCTGCGCTACACCTACTAGGGCGATGCGGCGGCGCACGCTGATCGGCGGCGGCCTTGGCGCCGCCGTCGAATCCGCCTGCGCCGCGCCGCAGCGATCGTTGCCGCAACAGGAAACCTTCGTCCTGGTGCATGGGGCTTGGCACGGCGGCTGGTGCTGGGACCCTGTAGGCGACCTGCTGCGCGCGCGCGGCGCGGCGGTGTACGCGCCGACTTTGCGTGGCCTGGCCGAGCGCAGCGGTGAGCGGACGCCCGTCCCGGACCTCAGCGCCCACATCGAGGATGTCGTCGCCGTGTTCGCGCGTCATGACCTGCGCGGCGCAACGCTGGTCGGCCATTCCTATGGCGGCATGGTCATCACAGGCGTCGCCGATCGCCTGCGCGACCGCATCGCCGCGCTGGTCTATCTCGACGCCGCCCTGCCGCGCGACGGCGAGACGATGGTCACCCAGAACCGCGAACTGGCGCCCGCGGCGGTCCCTGATGCGTACGCCCGCCTGCGCGCGCTGGCGCCCGACGGCGTCTGGATGACGCCGCCGCCGGCGAGCCTGTTCGGCCTGCCCGAGCCGCTGGCCAGCGCGGTGCAGCCGCGCCTTACCCCGCACCCGCTCCCGACCTGGGAGGAGCCGATCCGCCTCTCCAATGGCGGCGGCGCCGGCGTCCCCAGCACCTATGTCCTGTGCACTGCGCCGGTCCTCGCCGGCACGGCCTTTCCGGGTCACGCCGCACGGCTGCGCGCGACGCCGAGTTGGCGCGTGGTCGACCTTCCAACCGGCCACGACGCCATGCTCACCGAACCGGCCGCTGTTGCAGAAATATTGCACCAGGCGGGCTAAAGGGACGGCCGCTGTCGCGAAGTTGATATATTCTTTCCGTGGGCTATCATCGTCGGGATTTTGCGGGCGAAGAGCGCGCTAAGCGCGGCCCGGCAGGGGGAGTGCACCATGTCCGATCGGAAGCGTCTGTTCTGGAGCGCGGCTGTCGTCGCCATCGCCGCCGGCGTCGCCGCGCCGCCCGTCGCGGTCGCGCAGGACGGCGAGGAGATCGTCGTCACGGCGCGCAAGCGCGAAGAGGCGCTGCAGGACGTGCCGATCGCGGTCACGGCGTTCAGCGAGAATTTGATCGACGACCGCCTGATCCAGAACACGACCGATCTCGCGGCGTTCACGCCCGGCTTCCAGTTCAGCGAAGCGTTCGGCCGCGACGGCGACCGCCCGGTGATTCGCGGCACGTCGAACATCCTGGTCACAGACGGCAAGGTCGGCACCTTCCTGGACGGCATGCCGATCCTCGGCGACACTTCCGGCATCGATCTGCAAAGTTTCCAGCGTATTGAAATCATCAAGGGGCCGCAGGCGGCGGTGTTCGGCCGCGGCACGCTGTCGGGCGCGATCAATTACGTCTCCCTGCGCCCGCGCGACGAGTGGGAGTTCCAGCTCTCCGGCTCGATCGGCTCGTGGGAGCGCGCCGAAGCCTATGTACGCGCCATGGGGCCCATCACCGACACGCTCGGCGGCTTCATCTCGTTCCGCGCCTATGATTTCGGCGGGGACTACACCAATTCACTCACCGGCGAACAATTGGGCGAGCAGAGCTCGCGCACGTTCAACGCCGCGCTGTTCTGGGATCCCACCGACGACATCAGCGTCAATCTGCGCGTGATCAGCGCGGAGGACGATGACGGCCACTTCGCCGTCGCGCTGCAGCCGGCGAGCCGCAACAATTGCTTCCTGACCACGCGCGCCACCTATTGCGGTCAGGTCGACGTGCCGGACGTAATGGCGATCAACACGCCGGACATCCTGCGCCCCGGCCTCTTGCGCGAAACCGAGCGCGCGTTGCTCGACGCCTCTTGGGACATTTTCGGATCGGGCTATTCGGTGAGCTATCAGGGCACCGTGGCCGAGCAGCAGGAAGTGTCCGGCTACGACCAAAGCTACGACGCGCGCACCTTCTTCATCTTCAACCCGCCGCCGGCCGGCAACGCCTGCCCCGTCTTCATCCCGAACCGACGCTGCGCGGCCTCGCCGTTCAACGACACCAGCGGCTTCCTTGAAACCTCGCGCACGCACGAGCTTCGCTTCGAATCGCCCGGCGATGCGGCGTTCCGCTGGCGCGTGGGCTATTTCGACATCAATGTCGTGCGCAAGAACGATTTGGCTTGGCTGGAGCTGACGCAAAGCGGCCCCGACAGCGCCGGCAATCGCAACGTCACCGACAGCTGGGCCGCCTTCGCCGGCGCCGATTGGGACGTCACCGATCGGCTCACGCTTGGCGCGGAATTGCGCTACCAGGAAGACGAAATCAGCCGCCGCGAGCTGCAATACCGCGTCGGGACCGTTTTTGGCGCCACCGCGCCGGCCGGCGTTCTGGGCTACAATCCCAACACCATCGTCGGCACCGGCCTGCGCCGCCAGGCGAGCTTCGACGCCACGCTGCCGCGCATCACCGCGAACTACGCCGTGAGCGACACGGTCAATCTCTATGGCCAATACGCCGTCGGCAATGCGCCGGGCGGCTTCAACAATCTGGACGCGCCGTCGACGACCTATGGCGAAGAGACGCTGACCAATTACGAAATCGGCGTGAAATCGAGCGTTTTCGGCTTCGACTATCTCAACGTCGCGGCCTTCTTCATGCGCTACGAGGATCAGGTGCTGACGGGCACCTATGGCTCCACCACTGCGCAGCAATCGTACAATCTCAATATCGGCGAGAACGAAATCCGCGGCGTCGAAATCGAAGCGCAGCGGGAATTGTTCGAAGGCTTCACCGCCACCGTCACCTACGCCTATCTCGACGCAGAGTTCGTCTCGGGCATCGATCCGCAACAGGCGCTGTTCACCGCCGGCTCCTATTGCGCCACCGGCACCAACCCGAACCTGTCGCTCACAACGCCGGCGACCACAGTCGGCGGCGTGCCGACCAACACGTCGTGCCTCGCGCTCGCCTCCATCGCCGGCAAGACCCCGCCGCTTGTTGCGGAAAACCAGGCGAGCCTGGCGCTGCGCTATGTGCGGCCGACGGCGCGCGAGGGCATGGACTTCTTCGTCGGCGCCGATCTGACCTATCGCGACAGTTTCTTTGCGCAGGTCGACAATCTCCAGGAGACCGGCTCGGCCACGCGGGTCAATGCGCAGATCGGGCTCGAGGCGGATAATTTCCGTCTGTCGCTCTGGGGCAAAAACATCCTCGACCAGAACACGCCGGAAGGCATTCTGCGCTATGTCGACTTCCTCGGCGCGCGTCCGGCGACGCCGCCGGGCTTCACAGGCACCCCGCGCGCGTTCGCGGTGTCGGCCCCGCGCAAGGCCGCCTTCGGCGTCACGCTGACGGTGGATTTCTAAGTGCAGCGGTCGCGCGTGCGCAGCGCCGCTCTGGCGGTCTGCGCCGCGCTGATCGCGATCGCGCCGGCGCACGCGCAAACGCAAGGCGATCGCGCGCTCGGAGATTTCGCCGCGCTGTTCGAAGGCCGCTTCGACAACGATCTGCAAGTGTTTTTCGCCGCCGACACCGGCGCTGCGGACGCGGCGACGCCGCGCACGCACATGGCGATCCGCAAGGTCGATGTCGCCGCGCTCGGCGCGTCCGTCTATCTGGTTGAGCGCACGCAAGCCGGCGCGACGGCGCAATCGCTCTACGTGTTCACGGCCGAGGCGGGCGGCGGTTTGCGGTCGCAGCGCTTCGAGCCGACCGACGCATCGCGCGCCGCCTTTGACGGCGCCTTGCCCGATCCGTCGCGGCTTGCGGCGCTGACGGCGCAAACGCTCGCGCACAACGCCGC
>CAZMRN010000019.1:14958-15553 GCA_964568575.1 uncultured Caulobacteraceae bacterium | reverse complement strand
ACGCTCGCCGCAGCTTGCCGCCAGCAGCGCCGCCGCCAGCGCGCCGGCGATCGCCAGGGCGCGCGCGCCCGGTCTCTCATGGCCCATGCGATGACCCTTCCTGACGGCCTCTGCGGCTTGATTTTCCGGCGTTTTCCGCCGCGCGCAAAGGCGCTCCGATTGACACCGACAGGGGCCGTCCTTAAGTCTCGGACACGCGCGAGTCGAGACCCTTTCGCATGCGTGTTGGCCGCGCGTTCCGCGCATCTCACGGCCCGCGCGCTCAGCCCTTCCGCGCTCAATGTTGCGCCCTCGTCGGGTGTTTGAAGGTAGTCGCCGCGCCATGCTGAACATCGCCAAGAAGGTCTTCGGATCGGTCAATGAGCGCAAAGTGCGCCAGATGCGCAGCGTGGTGAACCGCATCAACGCGCTGGAGCCGAATTTCGAAGCGCTGTCCGACGATGCGCTGCGCAACAAGACCGCCGAATTCCGCCAGCGCCTCGCCCGCGGCGCCAAGCTCGACGATATCCTGCCCGAAGCCTTCGCCACCGTGCGCGAAGCCTCCAAGCGCGCATTGGGCCAGCGCCATTACGACGTGCAATTGATGGGCGGCATG
>CAZMRN010000019.1:13837-14916 GCA_964568575.1 uncultured Caulobacteraceae bacterium | reverse complement strand
CAAGACGCTCGTCGCCACGCTGCCCACGTATCTCAACGCGCTCGAAGGGCGCGGCGTGCACGTCATCACGGTGAACGATTATCTCGCCAAGCGCGACGCCGAATGGATGGGGCAGGTCTATAAATTCCTCAACATGACGATCGGCGTGATCGTTCATGGCCTCTACGACAACGAGCGCCGCCAAGCCTACGCCGCCGACATCACCTACGGCACCAACAACGAGTTCGGCTTCGATTATCTGCGCGACAACATGAAATATTCGCTGGGCGAGATGGTCCAGCGCGGGCACCGCTACGCCATCGTCGACGAAGTGGATTCGATCCTGATCGACGAAGCGCGCACGCCGCTGATCATTTCCGGCCCCACCGAGGACCGCTCGGATTTCTATCGCTCGATCGACGCCATCGTGCCGCTGCTCGAGGCCGACGATTTCGAGCTCGATGAAAAGCAGCGCTCGGTGACATTCACGGAGAAAGGTTCGGAGCGGATCGAGGAATTGCTCGTCGAACACGGCCTGCTGCAGGGCTCGCTGTACGAGCCGGCGAACGTTTCGGTGGTGCACCACGCCAATCAGGCGCTGCGCGCGCACAAGCTGTTCCATCGCGACAAGGACTACATCGTCAAGGACGACGAGGTCGTTCTGATCGACGAATTCACCGGCCGCATGATGCAGGGCCGGCGTTTGAGCGAAGGCCTGCACCAGGCCATCGAGGCCAAGGAAGGCGTGCAGGTCCAGCCGGAGAACCAGACGCTCGCGTCGATCACCTTCCAGAACTATTTCCGCCTGTACGACAAGCTCGCCGGCATGACCGGCACGGCTTCGACCGAAGCGTCGGAATTTCAGGAAATCTACAAGCTCGACGTCGTCGAAATCCCGACCAACCGCAAGGTTCAGCGCCGCGACGACGACGACGAGGTCTACCGCACGGCGAAGGAAAAGAACAAAGCCATCCTCGACGACATCGTCGCCACCCATCGGCGCGGCCAGCCGGTGCTCGTCGGCACCGTGTCGATCGAAAAGAGCGAGATGCTGTCCACGCTGCTGAAGCAGGCCGGCGTGCCCCACCAGGTGCTCAATG
>CAZMRN010000019.1:6197-13759 GCA_964568575.1 uncultured Caulobacteraceae bacterium | reverse complement strand
CCACCAACATGGCCGGCCGCGGCACCGACATCCAGCTCGGCGGCAATATCGAGATGCGTCTGCGCCAATCGCTCAAGGGCGGGGAGACGCCCGAGCAGGTCGCAAGCCTGCGCGCGCAACTGGCCGCCGACATCGAAGCCAAGAAGCAGGTCGCGCTTGCGGCGGGCGGGCTCTACGTGCTCGGCACCGAGCGTCACGAAAGCCGCCGCATCGACAACCAGCTGCGCGGCCGCACCGGCCGCCAGGGCGATCCCGGGCGATCGAAATTCTACATCTGCCTGGAAGACGATCTGTTGCGCATCTTCGCCGCCGATCGGCTCGATTCGATCATGCGCGGCCTCGGCATCCAGGAGGGCGAGGCGATCGTTCACCCGTGGATGAACAAGGCGCTGGAAACCTCGCAACGACGCGTCGAGCAGCGCAATTTCGAGATCCGCAAAAATTTGCTGAAGTACGACGACGTCATCAACGATCAGCGCAAGGCGATTTTCGAGCAGCGCATCGAGTTCATGCGCACTGCCGACGTCGCGCCGATCGTGAAGGACATGCGCCACGACGTGGCCGAGAAGCTCGTGTCGCGGCACATGCCCGAGCGTTCCTATCCCGAACAATGGGATGTCGCCGGTCTGTCCGAGGAGTGCGCCGAAATTTTCGGCCTCATTCTGCCGTTCGCCGACTGGGCGCGCGAAGAGGGCGTCGATCAGGACGACATCCGCGAACGCCTGATCAAGGAGGTCGATCGCGGCTATGCCTCGAAGGCTGCGATGCTCGGGCCCGAGCGCCTGCGCGCGATCGAAAAGCAGATCCTGTTGAGCGTCGTCGACATGCGCTGGCGCGAGCACTTGTCCCTGCTCGATCACCTGCGCAGCGTCATCCATCTGCGCGGCTACGCGCAGCGCGATCCGCTCAACGAATTCAAGACCGAGGCGTTCACGCTGTTCGAGCGCATGCTGCTCGACCTGCGCACCTCCGTCACGCGCATGCTGATGCGCCTGCAGATCGGCCAGGCCGAAGGCCAACCCGCCGCGCAGGCGCCGCCGGCGCAGATGGTCGAAATCCATCGCGATCCCGTCACCGGGGAAAACGAGATGGAGGATGAGGCCGCGCCTCCCGCCGCCGGGTTCGACCGCAATGATCCGCGCACCTGGGGCAAGGTCTCGCGCAACGCCCCGTGCCCGTGCGGCTCGGGCAAGAAGTACAAGCAATGCCACGGCGACGTGGGCGGGGCGGTCGCGCGCGGCTGAGGCGGCTTTCGGCGTGACCCTGGCGCGGCGCGACGGCTGACAGGCCGTCGCGCGCTCAATTATTTCGCTTGTGGACATACCAACCAGTTGGTATGTCCGTCCCGTGAGTCAGACCGACCTCCAGCGCGACGCCCGCGCCAAGCTGCTCGATGCGGCCCTGCGGGAGATCCGGGTGCGCGGCTATGCGGCGACGACGGTGGACGATCTGTGCCGCGCCGCCGGCGTGACCAAGGGCGCGTTCTTCCACCATTTCAAATCCAAGCAGGATCTCGCCGTCGCCGCGGCGGAGCATTGGAGCGAGACGACCGGCGCCCTGTTCGCCGCCGCGCCCTATCACGCGCTCCCCGATCCGCGCGACCGGGTGCTGGCCTATATCGATTTCCGCGCCGCGCTGCTGGAGGGCGACGTCGCCGCCTTCAGCTGCCTCGTCGGCACGATGGCGCAGGAGACCTATCGCACGCACCCCGCGATCGCGGCGTCGTGCGAGGCGAGCATCTGGGGCCATGCGCGCACGCTGGAGGCCGACATCGCCGCCGCCATGGAACGCACCGGCGCCGGCGACGGTTGGACTGCACGAAGCCTTGCGCTGCACACCCAGGCGGTGCTGCAGGGCGCGTTCATCCTGGCCAAATGCCAAGGCGGTCCGGAGGTCGCGCGCGACGTCGTCGCGCATTTGAAGCGCTATGTGCGCCTGCTGTTCGACAAGGGAGCGTGAAGCATGCCGACAAGCACGATCCGCCTGCATCGCGTGGTGCGCGCGCCGCCGGAGCGCGTCTATCGCGCCTTCATCGACGGCGACGCGCTGTGCCGTTGGCTGCCGCCGCATGGCTTCGTCGCGCACCTGTTTTCGATGGATGCGGTCGTCGGCGGGGGCTATCGCATGCGCTTCACCGATTTCGCCTCGGGCGAAGGCCATAGCTTCACCGCCGTTTATCGCGAACTGCAGCCGCATCGCCGCATCGTGCACGCCGATCGCTTCGACGATCCCGCGCTCGCCGGCGAGATCCTCGTCACGATCGATTTCACCGAAGTCTCGATCGGAACCGATCTCGCGATCACGCAGGCCGGCATTCCCGAGCTCATTCCGCCGGAGATGTGTCATCGCGGCTGGCAGGATTCGCTCAGCCAGCTCGCTTTGCTTGTCGAAACGCAAAACCAGTCCTGAAGCGGAAGGAGGCCCCACGCCATGACGACGGAACCAAGAGCGATGCCGATGCAGGGCGTCATTCCCTATCTTGCGATCGAAAACACCGATGAGGCGATCGCCTTCTACAAACGCGCTTTCGGCGCGCTGCAATGGGGCGACGCTGTGCGCGACGACCAGGGCCGGGTTCTCAATGTCGGCCTCGAAATCAATGGCGGCATGATCATGCTGTCCGGCGTGTTTCCGGAAATGCAGCATGTCGCGGCGCGCGGCGGGCAGGGGTTCACGCTGCAGCTCGTCGTGCTTGACGGCGGCGCCTGGTGGTCGCGCGCCGTCGAGGCGGGCTGCGAGATCGTCACGCCGTTCGAGGAACACTTCTGGGGCGACCGCTACGGGCAATTGCGCGACCCGTTCGGCCTCGATTGGGCGATCAACGAGCCCTCGGCCCACAATCAGGCGCTGGCCAAGGAGATCATCCCGTCATGAGCGCCAACGATTTGTCGATCACGCGCGTCATCGACGCGCCGCGCGCCGCGGTGTGGCGCTGCTGGGTTGAAAGCGATCTCCTCAAGCAATGGTATTGCCCCAAGCCGTGGTTCGTCTCGCGCGCCGAAATGGACGTGCGCGCCGGCGGCGCGAGCCTTGTGGTGATGAACGGTCCCAACGGCGAAGAGAATGTGTTGCCGGGCCAATATCTCGAGGTGCGCGACGGCGAAGCCTTGAGCTTCACCGACGCCTTCGTCGGCGATTGGCGGCCCGGCGCGGGTAAACCGTTCATGGTCGGCTATGTGACCTTGTCCGACGCGCCCGGCGGCAAGACGCACATGATCTGGGGCGCGCGGCACTGGACGCAGGAGGATTGCGAAACCCATCGCGCCATGGGGTTCGAGCAAGGCTGGAACGCCGCCGCGGACCAGTTGAACGATCTCGCGAAATCCCTTGCGTAGGAGCGAAACGATGCCCGCATCATCCCGCGTGACCACCTGCCTTTGGTATGACGGCGATGGCGAAGACGCCGCGCGCTTCTATGTCTCGCTTATTCCCAATTCGCGCATCACGCATGTGAACCGCTACGTGCGCAGCGGCGATGCGCCCGATGGCGCGACGGAACCGCCCGACGGCGCCGCGCTCGTCGTGCAGTTCGAACTCGACGGCGCGAAATTCTGGGCGCTCAACGGCGGGCCGATGTTCCAGAAAAACGAGGCCGCCTCGATCGTCATGGCGTGCGACACCCAGGCCGAAATCGATCGCTTGTGGTCCGCGCTGTCGGACGGCGGCGCGGCGCTGGAATGCGGCTGGGTGAAGGATCGCTTCGGCCTGTTCTGGCAGATCGTGCCGGCCCAGATGGACGGCTGGATGGCGTCCGGCGATCCTGCCGCCACCGCGCGCATGCATCATGCCGTCTGGGGCATGAAGAAGCTCGACATCGCCGCGCTCGAAGCCGCATTCCGCGGCGCCTGAAGGAGGTTTCCATGCCTTATGTCGACGGATACGTGCTGGCCGTTCCGAAGGCCAATCGCGAGGCGTATCGCGCGCTCGCCGAAACCGCCGCCGCCGTGTTTCGCGATCATGGCGCGGTGCGCGTGGTGGAGGCGTGGGCCGACGACGTGCCGCACGGCAAGCTCACCGACCTCTACATGGCGGTGAAGGCGACCGAGGACGAAGACGTCGTCTTCTCCTGGATCGAATGGCCCTCGAAAGAGGCGCGCGACGCCGGCAACGCCGCCGTGATGATCGACCCGCGCATGGGCGAGCCGCCCACGCCCGACGTGTTCGACGGCAAACGCATGATCTTCGGCGGCTTCACCCCCATCGTGGATGTGTGAGGGGTCATGCGAAAAGGGCGGCCCTTTCAGGCCGCCCTATCCACATCATCCACAAGCTTTTGTGAAATTTGCGCCGGACCCGTCACATCGCCGACAGGCGGAGCATGCGGCGCAATTCGTCGGGCTCTCCGGCCGCGCGGCGGCGCTTGGCCTGCGAGGGCTGGTAGGCCAGCCGGGCGTGGTCGGCGCAATAGGTGCCGCTGGCGTTGCGCCCGCAGAAGGCGAAGCTCTGGTCGTTCGGATCGCCGATCGGCCACTTGCACACGCGGTCGCTCAACGTCAGCACATTGGTGGTGCGGCCTTCCTCGTCGCGCAGCGGCTCGAGCTGCGGCACGTCCGGCAGGGGCGTGGCGGAGATCGTCTTAAGCCTTGGCGCGGAAGGCGAAATCGAGCGCGGCCGTTGCGCGCGGACCGGCCGCTTGGCCGGGCGCGAGGGGGTCGCGCGACCCGCCAGGCCGAGCCTGTGCACCTTGCCGATGACGGCGTTGCGCGTGACGCCGCCCAATTGTTGCGCGATCTGGCTTGCGCTGAGGCCCTCAGCCCACAATTTCCGAAGCAGCGCGACGCGTTCGTCAGACCATCCCATGCTAAAGCCCCTTCAGCCCTGCTCCTTGCGGAGCGCCATCGACTCACCTCATCGGCGAGCAGCCCAAGGTATGGTACCCAAAGGACGGTGGACCACAAGATACAGGGGCTTGCGTTTCCACAGTTCCGTCGAATCACTCACAGGCTGCTCAAGGGTTCTCCCGGCGCGGGCCGCCTCTTCCACAAGCGGCGCGTAGGCGCTTTCTGGCGCGGCTCCAGCCAAGCGCTCAGTATCGTTAACGAAGGATAAAGATCGCCCATGGACGCGCAGACGCCGCCCGAAGTGTTGCATGCGAGCCGCGTTCCCACGCTGGGGACGCGGCGCTATGGCGGGATCAATTGGCTAGGCTTGCGCACGCTTTTGTGGCGCGAGGTCTGGCGGTTCATGAAGGTCGCGATGCAGACGGTGTTCGCGCCGCTGATGTCGACCGTGCTGTTCATGATGGTGTTCGCGCTCGCTTTCGGCGACCGGCCCTGGGGGCTCACGGACGCGCCTTATGTCGACGGCCTTGCGGCGGGGCTCGTGATGATGGCGGTCATCTCGAACGCCTTTCAGAATTCCTCATCGTCGATCGTCATCGCCAAGGTTCAGGGCAACGCCGTCGATTTTCTGATGCCGCCGCTCTCGGCGCTGGAATTGGCCATCGCCTTCATCGCAGGGGCGGCCGTGCGCGGGCTCGTCGTGGGGCTGGCGAGCCTGATCGCCATTGCGCCCTTCGCCGACGTGGCGCCGCAGAATCTCGTGGTTGCGGTCTATTTCGCGCTGTGCGCGTCGCTGATTTTCGGCGCGATCGGGCTGGTCGGCGGCGTCCTGGCCGACAAGTTCGATCACCTTGCGGCGTTTACGAATTTCGTGGTCACGCCGCTGACTTTTCTGTCCGGCACGTTCTACAGCGTCGATGCGCTGCCCGAGCCGTTCTCGACGATCAGCCACTACAATCCGGTGTTCTTCCTGATCGACGGCTTCCGCGCCGGCTTCATCGGCCACGCCGATGCGCCCCTGGCGCTGAGCGCCTCGGTCTCTGGGGCGATCGCGGCGGGCCTGTGCTGGGGCGCCTGGGCGCTGCTCAAGAGCGGCTATCGCCTGAAGGCCTGACGCCCCGCCTCGCGGAGGGAGAGGGGGCGGGGGAAATCTGCTATGCGTGGCGCTTGACCCGCGCGCGCCCGCGCCCCACAAGCCCGCGTTTCTGAAGGACCTTACGCCCATGTCTGCTGCACCGCCGCAAATCCTGCCGGTTTATTCTCCGCCGGAGGAAGTGTTCGTGCGCGGCGAGGGGGCGTGGCTCTACACCGACCGCGGCGAGCGTTACCTCGATTTCATCGCCGGCATCGCGGTGAACGCGCTCGGCCACGCGCATCCCGCGCTCGCAGCAGCGCTGTCGGAGCAGGCGGGAAAGCTGTGGCACCTGTCGAACATGTTCCGCGTCGAAGGGCAGGAGCGGCTGGCGGCGAAATACGTCGCCTCGAGCTTCGCCGACGTCGTGTTCTTCACCAATTCCGGCACGGAAGCGATCGAAGGCGCCTTGAAGACGGCGCGCAAATATCATCACGCCAACGGCCAGCCCGAGCGCATCGACATCATCGGCTTCTCCGGCTCGTTCCATGGCCGCTCCTATGCGGCGATCAACGCGTCGGGCAATCCGTCCTATCTCGAAGGCTTCGGGCCGCGCCTGCCGGGCTTCATCCAGGTTCCCTTCGGCGATCACGATGCGCTTGAAAAGGCGATGGGCCCGACGACGGCCGCCGTCCTCATCGAACCGGTGCAGGGCGAAGGCGGCGTGCGCGCCGTGCCGGCCTCGTGTCTGCGCGCGCTGCGCGAGGCGTGCGACAAGATCGGCGCGCTGTTGATTTTCGACGAAGTGCAATGCGGCGCCGGGCGCACGGGCAAGCTGTGGGCGTACGAATGGGCTGAAACCACGCCCGACATCATGGCCGTCGCCAAGGGCGTCGGCGGCGGTTTTCCGATGGGCGCGTTTCTGGCCACGAGAGACGCCGCCAAAGGCATGACGCGCGGCGTGCACGGCACGACGTTCGGCGGCAATCCGCTCGCCATGGCGGTCGGCAACGCCACGTTCGACATTCTCAACACGCCGGATTTTCTCGCCCGCGTGCGCGACATCGCCAATCATTTCGATCAATCGCTGCAGGGCCTGCGCGATCGCCATCCGGGCCTTGTGCTCGACGTGCGCGGCAAGGGCTTGTTGCGCGGCCTGAAGCTGGCGGTCGATCCCAAGCCGGTGCAGGCGGCGGCGCGCGCGCGCAAGCTGCTGCTCGGCGTGGCGGGCGACAATGTGCTGCGCATGGCGCCGCCGCTGATCATCGACGAGACGCATGTCTCGCACGCGATCGACGTGCTCGACGCGACGTTAAAGGATGTGCAGGTCGGGGCGGCCGCGTGAGCGAAGCCGCCGCGCCGCGCAGTTTTCTCGATCTCACCGCGCTCAGCGCCGCGGATCTGCGCGCCATCCTCGATGAAGCGCATCGGCGCAAGGCTGCGCGCGCAGGCTGGCCCAAAGGCGCCATCGACGCCGACGCGCCGCTGCGCGATCGCCTGTTGGCGATGATCTTCGAGAAGAACTCGACGCGCACGCGCGTGTCGTTCGATGTGGCGATGCGCCAATTGGGCGGCGGCGCGCTGGTGATGAGCGCGGCCGACACGCAGCTCGGCCGCGGCGAAACCGTCGCCGACACCGCGCGCGTGCTCTCGCGCATGGTCGACGCCGTGATGATCCGCGCCAATCGGCACGACGACGTCGAAGCCTT
>CAZMRN010000019.1:3198-6187 GCA_964568575.1 uncultured Caulobacteraceae bacterium | reverse complement strand
AGCGTGCCGGTGATCAACGGCCTGACCGACCGTTCGCATCCGTGCCAAATCCTCGCCGACATCCAGACCATCGAAGAGCGGCGCGGCGCGATCGCGGGCGCGACGATCGCGTGGTCGGGCGACGGCAACAATGTGTTGGCGAGCTTTCTGCACGCCGCGCCGAAGCTGGGCTTTCGCTTGAAGATCGCCGCGCCGCGGGATTATGCGCCGCCCACCCAGGCGGTGCAGGCCGCACGCGCCGCGGGCGCGGACGTCTCGTTGCATGCGACCGCAGAGGAGGCGGCGCGCGACGCCGACGTCGTCGTCACCGACACCTGGGTGTCGATGGGCGACAGCGACAAGGAGGCGCGCATGTCCGCGTTCCCGCCGTTCGCGGTCACCGAGAAGGTCATGGCGCACGCGCGCCGCGACGCGCTGTTCCTGCATTGCCTGCCCGCGCATCGCGGCGAAGAGGTGAGCGATGCGGTGATGGACGGCCCGCATTCTGCGGTGTGGGACGAAGCGGAAAACCGCATCCACGCGCAGAAGGCCGTGCTGTTGTGGTGCTTCGGGCTGTTATGAGCGCGGCGCTGGATGAATGCGTGGCCGCCTTCGGGCTCGACGCCGCGCCGGTGCGCGGGCGCTATGCGCGTCTCGGCGCCGCCACGGTCGATGCGATCCTCGCGCGCCACGCCTATCCGTGGCCGGTGGCGTTGCTGTTGGGCGAAGCCTTGACGCTCGCCGCTTTGGTCAGCGCGCTCCTGAAGACGCAAGGGCGCTTCAGCGTGCAGGCGCAAGGCTCGGGGCCGGTTTCTCTGCTTGTCGCCGAATGCGGCGCGGACGGAGACCTGCGCGGCTATGCGCGCCTGCAGACCGATGCGCCCTTGCCCGCCCAGCGCATGACGCCGCGCGCGCTGTTGGGCGATGACGGCGCGCTGGCGCTGACGCTCGACCGCGGCGATCTCGGCCCGCCGCACCAGGGCATCGTGGCGCTCGACGGCGATACGCTGGCGCAAGCCGCCGAAAGCTATTTCACGAATTCGGAACAAACGCCGACGCGCGTCAAGCTCGCCGTGGCGCGCGCCTTCGACGGTTCGGCGGCGCCCGTCTGGCGCGCCGGCGGCGCCTTGATCCAGCGCATCGCCGGCGATGCGGCGCGCGGCGACACCCAGGAGGATTGGCGCCGCGCCGAAATCCTCTTCGCCACGCTGCGCGACGACGAACTCGTCGATCCCGCGCTCGGCGCCGATGGCGCGCTTTATCGCCTGTTCCACGAGGAGGGCGTGCGCATGGCCGCGCCTGCGCCGCTGATCGATCGCTGCACGTGCACTGAAGAGCGCCTGTTCGCCGTGCTGCGCACGCTCGGCCGCGACGACCTCGCCGACCTCGTGGAGGACGACGGCGCCGTGCACGCGCGCTGCCAATTCTGCGCGCGCGACTATGTGGCGAGCCCGGAGCGTATTCTCAGCTGAACCGCCCCCATCCCCCGGCTACGCCGGGTGCTTCCCCCGCATGCGGGGGAAGAAATCGCGCTGCTTTTTGCTCCCCCGTTTACGGGCGAGCTGGCCGCGAAGCGGACTGAGGGGGCGCGCGGCGTGACGCGTCGTTTAGTGCGCGCGGCGCAGAAAGTCCGGCGGATCGAGCGCGAAGGCGGGCACGGCGATGTCGAAGCGCGCGCCGGTTTCCGGACGCAGCATGCGATACGTGCCCACCATCATGCCTGACGGCGTCGTCAACGGGCAGGCGCTGGTGTAGCGAAAGCGTTCGCCGGGCTGCAGCACCGGCTGCTGGCCCACAACGCCCGGCCCTTCGACGGTTTGCACCAGGCCGTTCGCATCGGTGATGCGCCAGAAACGGCTGAGCAATTGCACGACGTCGCTCGTGCCATTCTCGATTTCGATCGTGTAGGCCCATACGAAGCGATGCGCGTCGGCGTCGGATTCCTCGGGCAAAAAGGTAGGCGTCACGCGCACGACGACGCCGTCAGTCGTTTGTTCGTAAGGCGCGGCGCTCAGCATGGATCGCATGCTATCGCTGCGGCGCCGGTCTCACAACCTGCGCCCCGCCATCGCCGCGTCAGTGACGGAAATGGCGGACGCCGGTGAACGCCATGGTCAGCCCCGCCGCATCGGCGGCCTTGATCACGTCCTCGTCGCGAATCGATCCGCCGGGCTGGATGATCGCCGTCGCGCCGGCTTCGGCGGCCTGCAAAAGCCCATCGGGGAACGGGAAAAACGCATCCGATGCGCACGCCGAGCCCACTGTGAGCGGTTGTGTGAGGCCGGCCGCCTCCGCCGCTTCGCGCGCGCGGATCGCCGCGATGCGGGCGCTGTCCTTGCGGTTCATCTGGCCCGCTCCGACGCCGGCGGTCTGGCCGTCCTTCGCATAGACGATGGCGTTGGAGCGCACATGCTTGCAGACTTTGAAAGCAAACAGCATGTCGGCGATTTCCTGGCGCGTCGGCTGGCGCCGGGTCACGATCTTGAGATCGGCTTCCGTGACGCGCACGCCGTCGCCGCTTTGCGCGAGAAAGCCGCCGGCCAGCGTCTTGATCGCGGCGCCAGGCGTTGCGGGATCGGGCAGGCCGCCGGTGAGCAGCAGGCGAAGGTTTTTCTTTTTGGCGAAGATGGCCAGCGCTTCGTCATCGGCGTCGGGCGCGACGACGACTTCGGTGAAAATGCCGACGATCGCCGCCGCCGCCGCCGCATCGAGCCTGGCGTTGACGGCCACGATGCCGCCGAACGCCGAAACAGGATCGCACGCGAGCGCTTTGCGATAGGCGTCCTCCAGGGTCGCGCCGAGCGCTGCGCCGCAGGGATTGGCGTGCTTGATGATCGCCGCGGCCGGGCTCTCGCGCGGATCGAATTCGGCGACGAGTTCGATGGCGGCGTCGGTGTCGGCGAGGTTGTTGTAGGAAAGCTCTTTGCCCTGAACCTGACGCGCGGTCGCCACGCCTGGGCGCGGATCGCCGGTGACGTAGAAGGCTGCGCTCTGATGCGGGTTCTCGCCG
>CAZMRN010000019.1:0-3134 GCA_964568575.1 uncultured Caulobacteraceae bacterium | reverse complement strand
CATACCAGGTCGAGATCGCCGCATCATAGGCGGCGGTGCGCGCATAGGCCTTCGCTGCGAGGCGCTTGCGCAGCGCGTGCGTCACCGCGCCGCCATGCGCCTGCATCTCCGCCAGCACGGCGGCGAGGTCTTCCGCATCGGTGCACACGGCGACGAAGCCGTGATTTTTCGCCGCCGCGCGGATCATCGCCGGCCCGCCGATGTCGATGTTCTCAACGCACGCATCGAAATCGCCGCCGCGCCGAACGGTTTCTTCGAACGGATAGAGGTTCACATACAGAAGATCGATCGGCGCGATTGCGTGCGCCTCAAGCGCCGCGGCGTGCGCGGGATCGTCGCGCAGCGCCAGCAGCGCGCCATGCACCTTCGGGTGCAGCGTCTTCACGCGCCCGTCCATCATTTCCGGAAAGCCGGTGACCGCGCCGACCTCCTCGACCGCAAATCCGCCTTGCGCGAGCGCAGCGTGCGTGCCGCCGGTCGAGACGAAGCGCACGCCAAAGCCCGCGAGCGTGCGCGCGCTGTCGAGCAGGCCGGACTTGTCGGACACGGAAATCAGAGCCCGGCGAATGGGAAGGAGAGACATCGTGTTCAAACTCGCATCATGAGGAAGAAGCGCTCACGCGCCGTCCATGCGCAACAATTGCCAGAACACCTGGTTGGTGGGCTCCTGGCCGGCGCCGTTGGGATCGGCTTCGCCGAACAGCACGATCTGCGTGGCGCGCTGCGGCGTCAGGCGATCGGAAAGATAGACGCTGTCTTCGATGCGCACCTGCACCGCATCGGTCTTCATGCGCCACACGCGCCCGGTCGGCGTTTCGAGTTTCGGCTCGCGCGGGGCGTGCCAACTCGCCCGCACGTTCGGGTGCAAGTGGAAGCGGATCGCGAAGGGTATGGGCCGGGACGAGGATGCGCGCCCATCGACGAACGGCCGGCTCAGCTGATCGAGCCCGAACACGCGGCGCCCGGTCTGATCGAGGGAAAGATTGCGCCGATGGATGAAGCCATAGGCGCTGCGATAGCCTTCGTGTTCGGCGTCGACGCTGGTCCATTCCTCGCTTTCGGTGCGTTTGCAGCGCACGTCAGGACCCGAAGGCTCCGCCGCGCCGCGTCCGCGCCGCTTCTTGAACGGCGCAGAGAGCGCGTCGTCGACGCCGAGCGTCGAGTGGCCGTTGGTGGCGCGCGCGGCGGCGCGCCATTCCGGCGCAAGTTCTTTCGCCGCGCCGACATTGACGATCAGGCGCTCCGGACCGGTGCACATTTCAAACGCCAGCGCGCTGGCGTGGGCGCGCTCGCCGAAGCCGCGCGGCGGGCTTGCGCCGACATCCATCAACAGCGCGGTGTCCTGCGCGGCGATGCGCTGATAGCCGCTTTGCGTGGCGAATTGGAACGTCGCGCCCGACGCGTTCAGATCGGAGAGCACGCGCGCCAGCGTGCGCGCATCGCCCTCCGAGCCGCCATGAAAACAGCCGAGCTTGCCGTCGGCGTAGCGGAACAGCGTCAACAGGCGGGCGAGCCGCGCCGGCGCTTCGGCGATCTCGCGCGGCGTCGCGCGCCCTTTTCGCGCCAGCGCTTCGTCCGCCGTGAGGATGTCGCACAGCGCGTCGAGCAAATGTTCCGGCGATCGGGAAAGATGTCCGCCGTCTGGATGGAAATGGTTTGCGCAGGCCTCTTGCAGCGTCGCTTCGCCAAGATCGATGAGCGGGGCGCCGTCGGCCAGCGCGCAGCCGGTGACGATCAAAGTCGTCGCGGCCTTGAGCCGCGCGCACGGCTCTTCAATGTCCTTGCTGGATTGCAGCAAATGGCGCGCCTGACGGCCGATCGTGCGCAAAAGCGCCGGGCGCATGGCCTGATCGGCGCGCGCCAGCGCCGGCTGGCCATGGCACATCCAGGCGTGCAGGCGTTCGGAAACGAGCTCCGGCGCCCAGGCCGCGTCGTGCCAATCGCCATAGGCTTGCGTCCAGGTCTCGATCAGCTTCGCGGCGTGGGCGTGGCCTTCCGCGCCCAGCGCGGCGAGATCGATCAGCCAGGAGAAGGAATGCAGCCGCGCGGTGAAATGCGGCGAGGGATGCGTCACGCTCCACGGCGCAGCATGGGCGCCCTGCAGACGCTCGGTGGCGATGCGCCAATGCCCGCGCACGATTTCGCGCCCGCGCTCGGGATCGCCGAAACGCAAATCGCGGCCCCATTGCAGGATGCGCTCGGGGTCGGGCCCGTTCAGCGATGTGCGGTAAAACGGCGTCGCGCGCCATTCTTCGCCGGCGGCGTTGAGCAGCGCGCGCCACGCATTCGGCGATGTGGCGCGCAGGCTGACCATCGCTAGCGGTCTTGCCCGCGCAGCCGCGCGATGTTGCGCGCATACTCGGCGGGATCGCCGGAAAACACCGCCGTGCCCGCCACCAAAGCGGTGGCGCCCGCGTCGCGGCATTGCCGCGCGGTGGCCTCGTTCACGCCGCCGTCAACCTCGAGCACGATGTCGCGGCCGCTCGCGTCGATCAGCGCGCGCGCGGCTTCGATTTTGCGCAGCTGGCTGGCGATGAAGCTTTGCCCGCCGAAGCCGGGATTGACCGACATGATGAGGATCAGATCGAGATCGTCGATCAGCGGATGCAGCGTCTCCAGCGGCGTGCCGGGATTGAGCGAGGCGCCTGCTTTCGCGCCCGTCGCCTTGATCGCCTGAAGCGTGCGGTGGATATGCGGCCCGGCTTCCGGATGCACGGTGATGATGTCGGCGCCGGCGTCGCGGAACGCCTGCAGATACGGATCGGCCGGCGCGATCATCAGATGCACGTCGAACGGGATGCGCACGCGCGGGCGCAGCGCCTTCAGCACGACCGGCCCGATCGTGATGTTCGGCACGAAATGCCCGTCCATCACGTCGACATGCAGCCAATCGGCGCCGCCGGCCTCGACCGCCGCCGCCTCCTCGCCGAGTTTTGCGAAATCCGCCGCCAGGATGGACGGCGCAATCAATGTCCGCGCCATGCTTCGGCGGTATCAGGGCGCGCCGGGGCGCGCAAGGCGCTCAAAGGCGCCTGAGCGCAGCCGCATAGAATCCGTCGAGGCCGCCGCGTTCGGGCCAGTCGCCGGGCGTGGTGCGGAGGTCGCCGTCCCGCGTGCGGAACGCCGCGGGCAGG
>CAZMRN010000018.1:10942-16280 GCA_964568575.1 uncultured Caulobacteraceae bacterium | reverse complement strand
GCCGCCGCGCCGTGGCAAGAGGCCGGCCGGGCGAGCGCCCTGGACGCCAGCCCTGGCCGCGAACACCGCGCGTTGCATCGTTCAATCGTCAGGCGACGCGCACACTAATCGCTCTGGCGTTTGGAGCACCTACCCAAATCGAGAGGTCGTTCGGGCGCAAACGCCCGGTCTATATGGTGCGACCAATACAGGGTCCTGCGCGCCGCGTGATCGGAGCGGGCGCGCCGCTCCGCACTGGATTGGGCCGCGACGATCTGGACAGAGTTTGGAGAACAGGGATGGCGTTGGTTGCGGTGTTCGGCGCGAGCGGGCGGCAAGGCTTGGCGCAAGTGCGCCAGTTGAGGGCTGCGGGCCACGCCGTGCGGGCGATCTCCCGTCGCGCCGACCCATTCTACGGCGAGCGCTTCGACGATGTGGAGGTTCGTCCCGCCGACATAGTCGACGAGGACTCCGTCTTTGAAGCGATGGAAGGCGCGGACGCCGCCTTCTACACCCACCCGTTGCGCGCGCGCGTAAGCCGCGTGCAGGCGCTCACCACGATCGGGCGCGCGGCGAAACGCGCCGACTTGAAGCGGGTTGTGTGGAACACGTCAGGCTGGATCCCCGATAAAGCCGGCGACCCATTCAGCTATGGTGAAAACACCAAAGCCATCAATGCGCTTTGGCGAACAGGCGCGCCCGGCACGGTGTTCGGCTCAGTTCTGTTTATGGACAATCTGCTCACCAATTGGGCGTTTCCCTTCATCGTCAACGAAGGCCGCTACGTCTATCCGCACAATCCCAATCTCGAATGCAGCTGGATCAGCCTCGACGACGTTGCGAAATTCATGATCGCATCGATCGATCGTCCCGATTTGGAAGGCGCGTGGCTCAATATTGGGGGGCCAGAAATTCTCAAGCCGCCGCAAGTGGCCGAATGCTTGTCGCAGGCGACAGGAAGGCGCGTCGTCTACGATCCGAGCACGCCCGCCGAATTTGGCAAACACCTCGCCGACGCCTTTGGCGACGAGATCGCCCCCGAAGAGCGAGCGCCGCTCGCAGCCAGCATCGCGGCTTTCTACGAATACAATAATTCCTCGCCTCTGAGGCCGTTCAGGGTCGACATGGGCCCTGTGCTGGAGCGCATTCCGATCAAGCTCGAGACCATGGCGGAATGGACCAAACGGCAAGATTGGCGCATGACCAACAGGCCTCGCCCGCCGGCGGGTTGATATCCGGAACGGGACGGTACTCGCTGCTCACGCGGCGCGGGAAATCCGCAACTTCAGCTCATATAGCCCGAGCATGATGCCGGGCTGATGCGCAAAGCTGTTGCCCGGCGCATAGGCGATGGACTCAAGCCGATCCATCAGCAGGTTCCACGCAATCAGCTGTTCGGTTCGAGAGAGCCCGGAGCCGGGGCAGCTGCGCGAGCCCATTGAAAACGCCAGATGCCGCGTCACGCCCTTTCGGTCGAGCTTCAGGTCGTGCGGACACTCGAACGTCTCGGGATCGCGGTTCGCCGCGCCCCATCGCAAATGGAGAAGCGATCCCGCCGGCACATGCACGCCCTGAAACACCTCATCCTGCGTCGTTGTGCGGGTTGAAAGACCTTGCGTCGGCGAGCGCAGGCGCAGGGCTTCCTCGATGAAGGGCCGCAACAGCCGGCGATCGCCGCGCACCTTTTGGTAGAGGTCGGGATCTTCGCAGAACAGCTGCGCCTGCTCGGCGATCGCATATTGCGTCGTCTCAAGGCCGCCGATCATCATGGCGTAAACGATGCCGCAAACCTCTTCGTCGGTGAGCTTGCGGTTCAGCGGGCTGTAGGTCGTCTGCGTGAGCCAGGAGATCATGTCGTCCTTGGGATCGACGCGCTTTGCCCGCACCCAATCCGCGACATAGGCGCCGAAATCCCCAAGGATGCGCCACTGCTCCGCCATCTGTTCCGCCGAAAGAATATTGCGATGGCCCTTGCCGTGGACATACGCCATCACCTGCGCGCCGCCCCACACCTCCATGCGCCCAATATCTTCGATCGGAAATCCCAAAACCTTCGCCATCACGATCTGCGGCAAGGGCCGCGCGAAGTCGCGGACGAAATCGATCTCGTCTTGGCCGATCCATTGATCGATGAGCCCTGTCGCGGCGGCGGTGATCATGTCGGTGTGCCGCGTGGCGCCAGGCCCAACCCATGGGTCGGTCAACTCCGCCTTGTGCGCACGCCACAAGGTTTCGTTCGGCCGCAAACTTTGGATCGAAGCCATCATCGGGTTCATCGGCGGCATGGAGCCGTCCGGGTTGGGCTTCGGCGGCGTCGTAAGGCCCTGCTGGAAGCGGTCAGGATCGGTGACGACGCGCAGGATGTCTTCATACTTGGTGAGAATGAACGCGTCGGATCCCGGCGTCGCGCCCTCGCCGGCGAGACGATGCACCGGCGATTGCGCGTGCAAGATCGGGTACGCTTCGTACCAGTGTTCCTGCGCGCCTGGGGCGAACAGATCGACCTCGTCGAGGGTTGTGGGCGCCTTCATTGCGTTCGCGGCCGTTCTTGGTTCTGTTCTCGGCATGGGAAACGTCCTTCGCATTCGGCTGCGGCGGAATCACCAGGGATGAATCTCGCCATTCCACTTGTAGAATTTGCCCGTATCCTCAAGCGACAGGCCGGCGATCACGCTGCGAATGCCGAACGCGCTTTCCTGCGGCGTGATGTGAGCGTTTGGGCCGCCCATATCGGTTTTGACCCACCCGGGATGGATCATCGACACGATAATGTTGCGCGGCTTCAGGTCGATCGCCATCGCCTGCATCACCTTGTTCACCCCAGCCTTGGCGCTGGCGTAGGCGTAGAAACCGCCCATCGGCCAAGTCGACGCGCCCAACTGGCTCGTCACGGTCATGATCTTGGCCGCAGGCGCGGCCAAGAGATTTGGCAAAAGCGTCTGCGCCACGCGAAAGGGGCCGATCGTCATGATCTTGATTGCGTCGATCCAGGCCTCGAAATCGATGGACTCAAGCGTCTGCGGCGTGCCGCCGCCGACCCCGGCATTGTTTATGAGAACGTCGATTGGCGCATCGCCGATCGCCCGCCCGCACGCCGCGAGGGAGTCGCCGTCGGCGACATCGAGGCCGAACACCGTCACCGCGCCGCCGGACCCCGCAGCAAGCGCGTTGAGTTTCTCTGCGCTTTTTGGAGCGCGGCACGTCGCCAGAACCCGATCGCCCGCCTCGGCGTATTGCCGAGCGAGCTCCAGGCCGATGCCGCGGTTCGCCCCGGTTATCGCGACAGTCGCCACATTCGCCTCCCTCATCGGCCCATGCCCAGCGCGGCGCGCGGCGGAAACCTTCATTGAACCACCACATCGGGCCGCGCGGCTCAACCTCCCGTTCGCGAGAGAAGCGCCTTGCGCGGCCGCGCGATAGACCGAGGTTAAGCCGTGAGATCCGCGCGCCTTCGTTTGGCCCGCGCAAGGCAGGCCTAGGCGGGTGTCCCGATCATGGCCTGAACCGCCCATCGACATGGACGAGACCCTAGCCCACGCATCGCGGCCACCCGCCATCGCCTAGCGGCGGCGGACCTCTCATTTTTGGCAGTCACGCCGCGCTGGACCTCTATGGTAGGGCTTCGTCTTTAGGCGGCGCGCGCCTTCGCGGCGACCTGGCGAAGGTTGCGCGCGGCTGGCGTTCACGGGCGATTCGGTCATTCGCGCTGGCGTCTCAGCCCGCGCGCGGTCGTCTCCGCGCCGCGCGGAGACGAAGATGCGGCGGGTTGAGGGCAAAGTCGCGATTGTCACCGGCGCGGCGTCCGATCCAGGAATCGGGCGCACGACGGCGCTTGCTCTTGCGCGCGAAGGCGCGACGCTCGTCGTCACAGACGTCGATGGCGCTGGCGCGGAGGCCTGCGCCCGCGCGATCCGTGACGCGGGCGGCCAAGCGATGGCCTTGGCCCACGACGTCGCCAGCGAAGCGGATTGGGCCGATGTCGTTGCGCAAACGACCGATGCGTTCGGCCGCCTCGATGTTCTGGTCAACAACGCCGGCGTCGCGATCCTGAAGCCGCTCGAAAAGCTGACATTGGAAGACTGGAACCGTCAGATATCGATCAACCTTACCGGCGTTTTCTTGGGATGCCGCGCAGCGGCGCCGGCGCTGCGCAACGCCGGCGGCGGCTCGATCGTCAACATGTCTTCCGTCGCCGGCCTCGTCGGCAATGCCGTGACGGTCGCCTATGGCGCGTCGAAAGCGGGCGTGCGCATGATGAGCAAGGCGATCGCCGCCGACCTGGGCAAAGATCGCATCCGCTGCAATTCCGTTCATCCCGGCGTCATCTGGACCACCATGCAAGAAGCGGCCGGCTACGGCGCGCGCGAACGCACCGAGGCCGCCGCCGCGGCCTTGCCGTTGGGCACAGTCGGCGAACCGCTCGATGTGGCCTATTGCGTCGTTTATTTGGCGTCCGATGAATCCAAATACGTCACGGGCGCGGAATTCGTCATCGACGCCGGCATGACGGCGACATAGCGCCTGGGAAAGCAGAAATGGCCACGCCTATTCCAACGGAAGCCGAAATCGAGGCGATTGTCGGGCATGCTTTTCCCGGCGGCGTCTACCGCGTGGAGCATTGGGAAAATTTTCTGCTGACCGGCTGCACCGGCGCCGACATTCTTCCAGGCGGCATGGTCCATCCCGTGGTTCTGTTTCACATGCCCATTCTGGGCAGCGGAACTTCGATCGGGGAAATGTTTGCGCTCGGCAAAGCGGAATCGGATTTCTCGATCGGCATCGAAAGCTATGATTGGGAGATGTTCATGCCGCTGCGCGAGGACGTCCCCTACGCCGTCAGCGGGCGCGTCGTCGCCGCCGACCGGCGCACAACTGCGGACGGCAAACCGTTCGACCGCATTCAATTCCAGTTTGAGGTCGCGCAGCCCGATGGCGCGCTGGCGGCGCGCACCACCATCACATGGCATTATCGGAGGGCGTTGAGCGCATGAACGTCAAAGCCGGCGATCATATCCCCGAATGGGTCATGGAACGCGTGAGCGCGGAGCGCATGCGCACGATGGCGGCCATTCTGCGCGATCCCAATCCTGTCCATTGGGACCGCACTGTGTGCGACGCGCTGGGCTTCGGCAAGCGCGTCATCAACCAAGGCCCGCTCGGTCTGAGCTACATGATCAACATGCTGCATGTGTGGGCGGGTCCGGGCTGCATTCGGCGCCTTGTCATGACGTTTCCGAAAGTCGTTCTGGACGACGATCGCATCGCCGCGCGCGGTCTGGTGACGGACGTGCGGACGATCGACGGCGAACACCTTGCCGATTGCGACATCTGGCTGGAGCGCCAACCCGGCGATCGCCCG
>CAZMRN010000018.1:0-10932 GCA_964568575.1 uncultured Caulobacteraceae bacterium | reverse complement strand
CTCCGCAACTGTCGCGCTTCCGCACTAAGCCCTGGGATAGACGCCCGATGAACGCATCCAACCGGCAAATGACTCTGCGGCGCTACCCGGAAGGCATGCCGCAGGAAAGCGATTTTAAAGTCATCACGGGCGCGATCCCCGAAATCGCAGACGGCCAAGTGCTGGGCCGCGCAATCTATCTGACGGTTGATCCCTACATTCGGGTGCACATCAGCCCGTCCATGTCCGTAGGCTATGCGCCGACGACGCCGCTCGGGTCGCCCATTCCCGGCGAAGCGGTGTTGCGCGTTGAGCGCTCCAAGCATCCGGACTTCCGCGAGGGCGACTACGTCGCCGGCTTCAGCGGCTGGCAAGATTACGCCGCTTTGCAGGGCGACGCCTTGCGCAAGATCGACAAGCGCCTTGCCCCCCTGTCCGCACACCTGGGCGCACTCGGCATGCCCGGCCTCACCGCCTATGCCGGCATGACGAAACTCTCGGAAGCCGAAGCCGGCCAAACCGTCTTCGTGTCGGCCGCGCTGGGCGGCGTCGGCGCGGTCGCCGGCCAGCTGGCGCGCTTGAAAGGATGCCGCGCGGTCGGCGTCAGCAGTTCTGCGGACAAGTGCCGCTACGCCGTAGAGACGCTCGGTTACGACGCCTGTCTCGACCGCACCAAGCCGGACTTCGCCGAACAGGTCGCCGCCGCCTGTCCGAACGGCATTGACGTGAACTTCGAGAACGCCGGCGGCCCGGTGTTCTGGACTGCGCTGCACAACATGAAGGCGTACGGACGCATCATCGTCTGCGGCCTCATCGCCGTCTACAATGAGAATGCGCCGCCATCCGGGCCGGATCTCAGCCCGGAGCTCTTGCGCGCCATCGCGCTGAAGCGCCTAGTCGTCAAGGGACTGATGGTCGCCGATTTCTGGTCGCTGCGCCCGCAATTCCTTGAGGAGGTCGGCGGCATGATCAAGGACGGCCGTTTGCACTCCAAAGAGCATGTCGTCGTCGGAATTGAAAACGCCGGCCTTGCGATGATTGAGATGCTGAGCGGCAAGAACTTTGGAAAAACGGTCGTCCGCATCGCCGACGACTGATCGCTTCCGTCGCACGCCGAAGCGGCGCATCGGACTTTTTGCAAAGGGTGCAATGATGCTCGACATCGTGATCAAGAACGGCGCGCTTGTCGATGGATTGGGCGGACCGGCCTATATGGGAGATATCGGCGTCAAGGACGGGCGCATCGTTGACATCGGCCGATCCATCGCCACGCCTGCGCGGCGCACGCTTAACGCCAACGGCGCGATCGTCACGCCAGGTTTTATCGACATCCATACGCATTATGACGGCCAAGTGTGCTGGGACGACAAGATCGATCCTTCCGCTGGCCATGGCGTCACCACGGTCGTGATGGGCAATTGCGGCGTAGGCTTCGCGCCGGCCGTCCCGGGCGACGAGATGGAGCTCATCAATGTCATGGAGGGTGTAGAGGACATTCCCGGCACTGCGCTCTATGAGGGCATTCCGTGGGGCAGCTGGGAGACCTTTCCGGAATACCTCAATTACCTTGACACACGCAGATTCGCGCTCGACGTCAGCGCCCAAATTCCTCACGCGGCGCTGCGCAACTATGTGATGGGCGCGCGCGGTCGAGCGCACGAGGCGGCCACCCACGACGACATGGCCCGCATGGCCCAACTTGTCGAGGAAGCCCTTGCCGCGGGGGCCGTGGGCTTCTCCACCTCGCGCACGATTGGCCATCGCGCGCTCAACAATACGCCTATACCAGGAACCTATGCCGCCAATGACGAAGTCTTGGGCTTGGCGAAGGCGATGCGGCGTGCAGGCAAAGGCGTGTTTCAGCTTATCCCCAGCGGCGCCATCGGCGATCTCGCTCAGCTGGGCGGCGAACACGCCACGCTTGAAGAGGAAGTCGCGCTTCTCGACCGCGTGTCTCATGTGAGCCAGCGGCCTGTGACCTTTACGATGGTGCAAAACGGCGATCATCCTGATGCATGGCGCGATGTTCTCAGCTGGGTCGAGAAATACAACGCCGAAGGCGCGCAACTCTATCCCCAAGTGGCGTCAAGGCCGATCGGTCTCGTGACCAATATTCAAACCTATCACATGTTCCAGTGCCGCGAGACCTATCTGAAACTCGCGCATCTACCGCTCGCGAACCGCCTGGCGGAGATGCAAAAGCCCGAAGTCCGCGCAGCCATCCTGTCGGATCGGGACCTGCCCTCCGCCCGCGCGGGCATGATGGCCAACGCGCACATGATCTTCAAATTCGCCGCGCCGCACCTGTATGAATTAAGTCTGCCGATGGAGTACGAGCCCACCAAAGACAAGAGCTTCGGTCACCGCGCCAAAGCCGCAGGCCAGAGCGACGAAGAGTTCATGTATGACTTCCTCGTCAGCGACGGCGGGCGGCGCTTCGCCATTCTTCTCGGCGCGAATTTCGTGCATGGCGATTTCGGCGTCATCCGGGAAATGCTCCTGAACCCCCACACCATCACCGGGCTCAGCGACGCGGGCGCGCACGTCAATCTCATCTTCGACGGCGTGGCGCCGACCTATCAGATGATCCATTGGGCGCGTGACCGCACGCGCGGCGAACGTTTGCCGCTGGAGCTGCTCGTCGCCAAACAGACCAAGCGGAACGCCGATTTGTACGGCATGACGGACCGCGGGTCCTTGGAGGTCGGCAAGCGCGCCGACATCAACGTGATCGACTTCGACCGCCTCAATCTGGGGCCGCTGGAGGTGCGCAACGACCTGCCCGCGGGCGGAACGCGCATCCTTCAGCCGGCGTCCGGCTACTTGGCGACGTTCGTCAACGGCGTGCAAACCCGCGAGAACGACGTCGACACCGGCGAGCGCCCCGGTCGGCTGTTCCGCGCCTGAACGCTCCTGCGCGTCGCAAACGCGCCGGAGCGAGAGCGGCGGCGGCCTCGAATTGCCCTAAGGCGGGCACGCAAAAAAGCGCCGTCGAGCGCGCGACTCTGGAGGAAACGGCCGTGGGCATGCATGAGAGATTCCGGCTGGACGGAAAGGTCGCGCTGGTCACGGGCGGCGGCAAAGGCATTGGCCGCGGCGTCGCGCTTGCGTTCGCCGAATGCGGCGCCGATGTCGCAGTGCTTGCCCGGCGCATCGAGGATGTCGACGCCGTGGCGCGTGACATCGAAGCGCTTGGCCGCCGCGCCCTGGCCATCGCGGGCGACGTGCTCGATGACGCCACGCTTCCCGCCGCGCTCGATAGAACAGTCGCGACGCTCGGCGGCATAGACATTATGGTCAACAACGCCGGCGGCAATCTCGATCGGCGCCAGCACCCGCTTCCTGAAATCACGCTCGCGAAGTGGGATGAACAGATTTCGCTCAACCTGCGCCACAAATTCTACGGCGCGCAGCAGGCCGCCATGCGCATGAAGGCCGGCGGCCGCATCATCAACATCGTGTCGGTGGCGGCGCTTCGCCCAAGCCCTGGCTTCGGCGCCTATTCCGCAGCGAACAACGCCGTCATCGCCATGACGCGAACGTTGGCCGTCGAACTTGGGCCGCGCGGCGTCACTGTGAATTGCATCGCTCCAGGCGTGATCTTCACCGAGATGCTTTCGGAAACCCTGAAAGTCGGAGAAGAGGCCGCACACAAGACCTTCGCGCCGACAATTCCGCTCGGCCGCTTGGGCGCGCCAGATGATGTCGCAGCCGCCGCCGTGTTCTTCGCAAGTCCCGCAGCAGAGTGGACCACAGGGCAGTGCCTTTCGGTGGCCGGCGGCCCCTAAAGCCAGGCGAGCGGAGGCGCGCAATGCTTCAGCCGAACGCCCCAGCGATTGGAGATGAAGCGAGCGCCCCGCGATCAGCTCCACCCACCGCCACGGCTACGCAAGTTCCGCTTGCGATCAAGCTGCTCTACAGTCTCCCCCAACTGCCATTGACCATGGCCGTGATCCCCATGATCATGTTCATGCCGCAGTTCTACACCGGCCATCTCGGCATTCGCTTAAGCGATTTTGCAAACATCTTGTTGGTCGCAGCGATTTTCGACATCGTCACCGATCCCATCATCGGTTACTTGAGCGACAGGACGAAATCGCGCTTCGGCCGCCGCCGGCCCTGGATCATCGCCGGCACGCCTCTGATTATGCTCAGCCTCTATCAGCTGTTCATGCCAAGCGGACCTGTAGACAACTGGCATCTCTTGGGCTGGCTTCTGGCGTTGCGCTTGGGCTGGACCATGCTGCAAATCCCCTATTTCGCATGGGGCGCTGAAATTTCCGGCGACTTCAACGAACGCTCCTCCATCACGGGCTGGCGCGCCGCCTTTGGCATTGTCGGCGCCGTGTCGATTCAAGTGGTCCTGTCGCTTGCGCTTTTGGGATTTGATTTCGGCGGCAGCGGCAATGCGCTTTGGCTGGTCGGGCTGATCGTAATCGGGCTTTTGCCCTTGTGCGTCGGCGTCGCGGCGTGGTTCGTGCCGGACTCCAAATCGTTTTCGCCGAGCGCCATTCCGATCGTGCGCGGGCTTGACCTCATGTGGCGCAACGGGCCGTTCCGGCGGATCATCTGCGCCTTCATGATCGGCAATATGTCCTACGCCATCAACATGCAACTCTTCTTGTTTTTTGTCGCCGCCGTCATCGGCGATCCGGAAGCTTTTGTCTGGCTGCTTCTGGTCGCCAATCTCGCAGCCCTTGCGTCGATGCCGTTTTGGATCGGCCTCTCGCGCCGCGTGGGCAAGCACCGCGCCTGGATCGCCGGCTTCGCCGCCGTCGCTTTGACTGGACCGCTCTACGTTTTCCTGGGCGAGGGCGATATCTGGTGGATGCTGCCGATGATCATCATCGGATCGGCCGGCTCTGCAACCTTTGAAGCGCTGCCCGCATCGATGAACGCCGACATCATCGACCTCGATACGCTGCGCACGGGTGAAGACCGCGCGGCTTGGTTCTTCTCCGCCTGGCAATTCGCCACAAAGTGCTCGATGGCGCTGGCCGGATGGTTGGCGCTGCAGGCCGTCGGATGGTTCGGCTTCGACCCCGCGATCGGCCCGGAGAATGGGCCATCGCAAATGCTGGCGCTTAAGGTCGTCTACGCCATCGTGCCGTCGGTCTGCATCCTGATCGCCATGCGCATCGCCTGGAACTATCCCATTACCGAAGCGCGGCACCGCCGATTGCGCGAAAACTTGGCCAAGCGAACCCAGAGACGTCTCGCCGCGCTGCCCGCCGATGCGCCTTAGGGCGCCAAAGCGTCGATAAAGCATCGGCGCGATCCTGCGAGACGTCTGGATCGATGGCGAACCGCCGCGCAGCGGAAAACCCGAGTGAAATAAGGCCATTTTTCCCTATGCGCCGGCATAGGCCCACGCGCATCGCCTGCTCGGGACACGCGGTCGGCGGGCGCCCTCCGCGGTCCTGCGATCTGCAACGAAGCGCAGCACTGGGCGCCTCGTGGTTGCAAGCGCACAGGAGCGCCGCCGCCGCGCCGTTCCCTTCATTGTTGCAGAAAGCCTTGCGCGCGCGAGGACGACCCGTCGCACACAGGCCGCGCCTATCGCGGCTCCGGCGCGGGCGCAATGTTCATCTGGCGCAATTCGTCCATGGCCAGGTCGCGATACGCGGCGTGCAGGCGCTCCTGGCCTTCGTAGCGCATATGAACGTGGTCGGCGATGAAGCGGTTCGATTCGATCGGCGCGGGCGGGAAGACATTTCGATAATCGGCGATGCGCACCGAGCGCCCGGCGAGGATGCGCGCGACTTGTTGCTCATAAACGGCGCGATACGGCATCATATCGTGCACCGGCGCCAGCGGCGGATACAACACAACGACGCGCACGCCTTTGCCGGCGAGGTAATCTAGCGTCCGCTCGAAATAGTCCAACTCCTCGTCCATGATCCCACGCCATTCCGCCGGGAACTCGCGCCCGACCAATGCGGCGACCTCCGCATCATTGCGCAAACCGGGATACACTAGGCTGCGCCGCGCGCCCGTCGCGATCTGCATGACGCGATGCGCCTCGTCGCGCCATCGCCGAACGGCGCGCTCCGCATCGGAAACATGCGTGACGGTGATCCCCGTGTCCCAATCATAGGCGTACTCGCCGTGACGTTCGAACAATTTCTCGACGTAATCCTCCCACAGGCGGACCTTCGGATCCTTGATGCGCCCCATGAAATAATAGGTCGGCAGGATGATCGACGTGCGCTCTGCGCCGGCTTGGAGCAGCCCGCGCTCCTCGATCAGCATGCGGATGAAGAAATACACCTCGCGATGGCGGACGTCGGCGATGGAATAATTGTGGATCAGCGCGCGCTCGCCAGGCGGAAGCTCCCAGGGCTTAATTGTGGTTCTTGTTTCCGACGAGCCGAAAAAGTAGACGCCGCCGCGCGAATAATCGGCGTGCGCGACCTCGCCCATGAGGAGGAAGTCGCCGTCGTCGACATAGCCGCCATGATATTGCAACGCGCCGTTGGTGCGACGCTGCTCTTCAAGTTCCGACGCAATGAAGTTCTGCACGATCGGCGTATGTCGGCCGAGCGCAACCGCGCCGGCCCAGGTCGCGGAAGCGGCCACGAGCAGCATGAGAGACGTCAGGGCGACCGCGCGCGACATCAAAAGCCCTGATACAACACGACCGGCGACGCGCTGCGCCACAGGAGCGCTGCGGTCGCCGCTATGGCCATAGCGATGAGCAGTAGGGAGAACAGGACCGGCCGGCGCGCCGACAGCCTGTCCCACACATCCTGCGCGCCCTCGGGCGCCTCATTCGTCATGCGATCAGCTCCCCATTGCGAGGGCGCGCACCGCGCCCATAATTTCCATCAGATCCTGCGTGCTTTCGGGGCGCAGGAACACCATGGTGACGCACACGAAGTGGAAGGTCGCGATCCGCGCGAGCCATAGGATCGGCTTCGACTCCAGATAGGCGCGCAGGCCCTTGCGGCCTGCCCGGGCGATGATGACGTTCTCCCAAATCTTCGCGCCGGACACGCCAATGGCGTTCAACAGTCCGAAGATCACGAAGTTCCAGGTCGCCCCGTGCCAGACGCCGGCCAGAAACAGCGCCACGAAATAGCATGCGAAGACCAGATGCGGCGCAAGCGCCGGCGCCGAACGTGCGATCGCCATATAGAGCGGCGTAAAGACATAATCGCGGATCCAGAACGTCAGCGAACGGTGCCAGCGGTTCCAGTATTCGATCATATTCCGCGCCAGATAAGGCCGATCGAAATTCTCCGGCAGCGCGACGCCGAACAGGCGCGCTGCGGCGATGACGATGTCGCAATAGCCCGCGAAGTTGAAATAGACATAGGCGGGGAAGAGATAAAATCGCCACGCGAATGTGAGCGCGGGATGCATCTCCGGGGCGTTGTGAAAATAGTAGAGAATGATCTCGGCGAGGACGGCGACCTTGAGCACGCCGACCAGGACCCGGAAATAGGCGCGTCGAACGGCGCTGGCGTTCTCCGTCAAGGGCGCGAGCGTCGACCAGTTCTCCGCGAACGCCTGATAGCGCTGGATCGGCCCGGCGAGCAGTGAAAACGGATTGAGCTGGTAGACCAGGTAAGCGAACGGATCGAGCCGTGTGATGGCGCCCTGAGAGACGTCGACCACGTAATGAATCTGACGAAAAAAAATGAAGCTGAGCCCCACCAGATCGAGCGCATGCGCGATCAGCGCATCGCCGGGGATGAGGCGCAGAAACTCGTAGCGCTTGAGGATGATGAACGCGACCGTCAGCGCGGCGATATAGAGCGCTGCCCCCAGCTTGCCGCGCGCGCCGCGCACGAGATGCGCGGCCCCGAAGCCGCTCAGCACGAAAGCCGCAAGCACGGCCAGCGCGCAGGGATCGGGGTGCTGCATCCACAAGAAGCCGGCGGAGGCCGCGAGCAGAAACGCGCGCCGCGCCCATAGCGGACGCAGCAGGGAATAGACGATCGCGCCAGCCAGCAGCGCGAACAGGAATTCGAGGCTGGCGACGCTCAGGCGCCCGCTCCCGTCTTGCTGCGCACCAGCGCGACGAGGTCGCCGAAGGTTTGCCCCTGCTCTTTCATGCCCGAGATTTCCGCCGTGGTGAAGCGCACGCCGAAGCGCTTCTCGATCGCCACCACGACATTAAGGTGCATCAGCGAATCCCAACCGTCGACGTCGGCCGCCGTCGAAGCGGGCGTCAACGCGATATCGGGATCGTCGAAGACGTCGCGGATCACCGCAACGATGTCGGCGTGCAGATCGCTCATGTCGTCAGCCTTTCGATATGGTGCGCGGCCTCGCGCCAATCGCCGTCCAGGCGCAGGGACCACAGCGTGCGTCCATCCGCGTCTTCGCCGATCTTGTCGAAGCCGAGCTGGGCGTAATGGTCTTTCACGAGCGCGTTTTTCGCAGTGGGGATGTACTCGCCCTGGATGACGCGCAAGCCCTGCGCCCGCGCGACGGAGGCGAGTTCGTTCAGCGCCAATTGCTCGACGCCGCGCTTGAGCACCCGACAACTCATCAGCCACGTGTCGATGTCGAGCCGATCGCCTTCGATCCTGGCGAGCAGCACGCTAATGAGGCCGTTGTCGCCGAAGCGGTCGGAGAGTTTGATGGCGCGCGTGATCCAGCGCGCGTCGCCAGCCATCGCGGCGACCTCGCTGACGGAGCGGCGGCGCGTCGTCAGGTTGAACTGATTGGATTTGCCGATGAGTTGTACGCTGCGCTCCAATTCCATGGCGCCGATCGGCCCGATCCAGGCGCGCATCTCCAGCGACCGCAGATAGGTTTCGATGTCGCCGCCGCTGGTTTCGCTCACGCGGCGCGCGGCGTTGGCCTGATACATTTCGGTGCGCTGAAAATCCTCGGCGCTGAGCGTCGCAGGCTCGAAATAGGCTTGCAAATCAAGTGCGCGGGCGTAATCGGCGGGATCGACCGGCAGCTCCGGCACGGCCACCTGCGGGACGAGATCGCGCACGATCTTGCGCTCGGCGGGATTGTCGTCGACGAACACCAGCGCATCGAGGCCTATGTTCAGCTCCGCCGCGATCGCGCGCAGATTGGCGGCCTTGTCGTTCCAGTTGGCGACGAAGCAGGCGATGTCGGACAGCCGCAGCACCATTTCCGGATGCTTCTCGAACGGCTCGCGGGCGGCTGCGTCTTCGTTCTTGCTGCACACCGCGAGAATGACGCCGCGCGAGCGCAACGCCTTCACATAATGCTGAAACGCGACATAGGCCTCGCCGACCGCGTCGCCTTGACCGAGCGCGATGCCGGCCAACCCGTCATCGCCGATCACGCCGCCCCACAACGTGTTGTCGAGGTCGAGCACCAGGCATTTGCGGCTGCGGCCCAAGCGCGCGGCGATGAGCGACGCAACGCTGTGCGCATAGGCTGGAAGATGCTCGGGCGCGCAGGGCAGCTTGGCGATGTGGAAAAAGCGATCATCGCCCCAAGACCATCGCCCTGCATTCGCCGCAAGCGCATCGACGTCATGCAGCGCGACGTAAGGCTGCGCCTGCTGCGCAAGCGCGAGATTGACGCGCCGCACGATCTGCGCCGGCGCCGCCGCGAAACGCCCCTCGAGATGTCCATACGCGCGCAGCGGCGGCGTCTCGAACGTGTTTTGGATCACCTGGCAGCCGAGTCGGTCATGCACGATGCGGTGCAACTCAAGCCATTCGGCCGCCGTGTCGGCGATGTGCGCCTCCACCTCCTCCGGACGCGCGCCCGGCGCCGGACCCGGCCCCAGATCGCGGCGTATCGCGGCCAAAAACACGAAGTCCGGCTTGAATGCGTAGAGGTCTGACTCTGGGTCGAGGATCTGCTGACGCAGAAGTCCGAAAGGCGCCTCGTAGATCTCCGCCTCGACGCCGCGCCCGAACAGAAACAGGCCGATCAGCGCGGTCAGTCGCGTGGTCGTCACCGCGCCGAGCACGGCGACGCGGGTCTTGGTGTCCGCAAGAGCGACGCCCTCGCTGCGCAGCCGGCGCAGAGTCTTAATCGACGATGCAATCGCGCGGTCGCCCATCAACGGGCCGACGCCGGCGCGCAATCCTTCGAGGGAGAACGCCGTCGCCGCAGCGTCCGGCGCCGTGACTGACGCGACCCCTGACACAACAACCTCCCCGCGCATCTTCGGTTGATGCTCGCGCTACAGGCGTTCGCCCGGCGCGCCGATGGCGATGGTTCGCCGATCGCCGCTGGGCTGACAAGCTGGCCCCCCCTGCGGCAGACCGCCGATCACGGGGGCGCCCGCCGACGACGGCGGACCGTCCCAGTCTGGCGCAGTCCTGCTCCCAAACAGGCAATCGGCGCGCCGCGGGGCGCGCGGCTTGACGAACGCCGGCGCGGGGCGGAAGCACGGACCCCGGGGAGCGGCGTCGTGCGCACGATCGAAGGCTTCGGCAATCTCATCGCCCATGGCGGGCAGGCCGCGCTGCTGGCGATCGGCTTCCTGCTGATCGCGCTGCTGGCGCGCCAGGGCCGCCCGGCGCTGGCGATCTGGGCGGTCGCCGCCATCATCGGCGCCGCGCTGTTCGCCTATCTGTGGCCCACCAGCGACCCCGATCGGATCCGTTTCAAGGACTTCCTCTGGGCTTATTATCCCGCCGGCCGGGATGCGGCCTTCGACATGGCGCAGTTCGAGTCCAATCTGCGCAGCGGCATCGAGGGCTTCGTCAATCTGCCGATCGTGGCGTTCGTGTTCACGCCGTTCGCCCTGTTCGAGGCGCACCGCGCCGCGCTCCTCTATTGGGCGTTCGGCCTCGCGGCGGCGGCGCTGGCCTGCCTGCTTCTCATCCGGCATCATCGCTTGAGCGTGCGCGACGGCGCGGGACTCGCGATCGCCTTCGCCGGCTTCGGACCGCTGTTGTATTCCCTGAAAGAAGGCAACACCTCGCACGTGCTGCTCGCCGCGCTGATCGGCGCGATCGTGCTGGCCGCGCGCGGCCGCGAGATCGCCGCGGGCGCGCT
>CAZMRN010000017.1:0-16702 GCA_964568575.1 uncultured Caulobacteraceae bacterium | reverse complement strand
CGCAATCCGCTTCGGAGGCGACGGGCGCCGGTCCCGAATGCCAAAGCCCGTTCGCCCCGGTGGGCGTGCCGGGCGGCGCGGGCGGCGCGAGTTATCTGGGCTAGGCGCGGGCGCGCGCAACCGGATCGCCGGGCGCGCGCATCGCGAGCAGAAGGGTCGATGGGAGCTGGTGGGACAATGACGAAGTTCGGGGCCTCTCTCGGCGTGCTGGCCGCCGCCCTATGCGTCGCGACGGCGGCGGACGCTGCGCCGATTTCGATCGACAACGCCTTCAACCGCGACCGCAACACGAGCGTACGCGAGCGCGACAAGCCGGAATACGACGCGCGCGGCGTGCGCGTCGGCACGTTCCGCTTTTTCCCGGAATTCGCCGCCTCGACGAAGTACGACGACAACGTTTTCGTCAGCGATGCGGCCAAAGAAAGCGACATGGTCAGCACGGCGCGCGCCGCCGCCGCCCTGCGCTCGGATTGGCGCCGTCACGCCTTCAATTTCACTGTCGCGGCGGAAACCAATTACCATTCCGAGTTCGCCGCCCTCGACACCGTCGACGGCTACGCGAAGGCTGAAGCCCGTCTCGATCTGATCGAGGACAATTTCATCGATTTCACGCTCGGCTATTCAGACTCCTACGAAGACCGCATCGACACCTCGTCCTTGACGCCGCTCTCCGAGCCGGTCGGCGTGGTCGAAGAGGAAGCGGGGCTGGCGCTCGTCACCTCCTTCAATCGCGTGCGCTTCAGCGTCGGCGCCGAGGCGCGGCGCAAGGATTATGAGGACGTTCGCGACACGCTCGGGATCGAAGTCGATCAGGATGGGCGCGACAACGACCTCATCACGGCGACCACGCGCCTCGATTACGCCATAAGCCCGGATACCGCGCTGTTCGTGGAGGCGTCGCGAAATTGGCGCACCTATGACCAGGACCCCGCGCCGGCTTCCGGCCTCACAACGCAGGATTCCGACGGTTACGCCGCGCTGGTCGGCGTCAATTTCGACGTGTCGAACGTGATGCGCGGCGAGGTCGGCGTCGGCTATCTGCGCCAGATCTACGACGACAGCGGCGTGAAGCCGTCTGAGGGGCTCGCCGTGGATGCGCGGGTCGAATGGTTTCCCGACGAATTGGTCACCGTGGCGGTCGAGGCGTCGCGCGATGTGCGCGAGTCCGGTCTTGTCGGCGTCGCCGGGCGCGTGGCGGATGCCGCGAGCGCGCGGATCGACTACGAGGCGCGGCGCAATGTCGTGGTCGGCGTCAGCGCCGCCTACGAGCACAGCGCTTACGAAAACGATCTGGCGCCTGACCGCGAAGAAGAGCGCTGGACCGGCGGCGTCTCGCTCGATTTCCTCATTAATGAGGCCGCCGACGCGTTCATCCAGGCGGAATATGTCGACCAGAACTCCACCGGCGTTGCGCCCGGGCGGGAGTTCGAGGTCGGCAGGGTGTCGTTCGGCCTGAGATTGCGGCGCTGAGCGCGACCGCCTTCCCGCCCGACCTGCGATGACGCGCGCCGGAGCACCCTTGCGTCTCGTCCACGACGCCGACGTCGCCCCGCAGGCGGCGGCGCCGGCTTTTCCGACGGTGCGCGTCGGCGGCTTCGACACGATCATCGCGACGCGCAAGGCTCTGGCGGCGCAAATGGTGCGCGATTGCCTCGCCGCGCGCGCCGACCCGCGCGCGCTGCCGAAGCTGGTGTTTTCCTCAAACGGTCAAGGCATCGCGCTCGCCGGGGCCGACGCGGGTTTCGCCGCGGCGATGGCCCAAGCCGATATGATCCATGCCGATGGGATGCCGGTTGTGCACGCCGCGCGCCTCTTGACGCGCACGCCTTTGCCCGAGCGCATCGCCACGACGGATTTCTTCCACGATGCGGCGCAAGCGGCCTGTGCGGCGCGCCTGCGCTTTTTCCTGCTCGGCGGCGATGCGCTGCAGAACGAGCGCGCCTGCGAGGCGGCGCGGCGGCTGCATCCTGGTCTCGCCATCGTCGGCAATCGGGACGGCTATTTTCCAGATTCCGAAACGGATGCGGTGTGCCGCCAAATCCGCGACAGCGGCGCCGACGTGCTCTGGGTGGCGTTCGGCAAGCCGAAACAGGAGCTCTGGTCGCTGGCCCATCGCGACAAGCTGCGTGGGGTCGGCTGGATCAAAACCTGCGGCGGCCTCTACGCCTTTCTCGCCGGCGACGCGGCGCGCGCCCCGCGCTGGATGCAGCGCGCCGGCCTCGAATGGGCCCATCGCATGGGCCAAGAGCCGGGCCGCCTGGCGGGCCGCTACCTCACCACGAACGCGCACGCGCTGTGGCGGCTGGCGACGCGGACGGGGTGATGTCGATCGCACGGACAAGTTTTCGCCTGCGCTCAAGGCGCGACGGCGTGCAAGAGGCCGCCGCAGATCACGGCGCGCTGCGATCAAGCGATTATGCCGCCGCCTCTTGAACGTCGGCGCGCCGCCGATGTTGCGGTCGTGCTGCACGATCTGCGCGGCGGCGGTGCAGAGCGCGCCATGATGCGGCTTGTCGCGGGCTTTGTCTCCGATGGCCTTGCCGTTGACCTGGTCCTTTTCCAAAGAACCGGCGTCTATCTTGATGAAATACCTGAAGCGGTGCGAGTTATTGACCTGCAGGCACCGCGGGTTCTGAGCGGCGTGCCGCGTTTGGCGCGCTATCTCAGCCAACAGGGACCGCGCATCGCCGTCAGCGCGCTGACTCATGTGAATGTCGCCACGATCCTTGCAGCGCGTATGGCTGGAGCGCGGCGCACGAAGATCTTCGTATCGGAGCGAAACCAGGTCTCCCTGCGCCGCATGGCCGACCGGAGGCTCCGCTCCAGGCTGGTCTACGCAAGCATGCGATGGATCTATCCGATGGCCTGCCGCGTCATCGCTGTGTCCGAAGGCGTCGCGACGGACTTGCGGAAGGTGGCGGGGCTGCCAGACCGTAAGGTCGTTGTTGCATACAACCCCGTGTACGACCGCGCGCTCCTGAACAAGGCTGACGCGCCCGCGCAGCACCCCTGGCTCGCCGATGGGGGCGATCCCATTATCCTCGCGGCGGGCAGGCTCCAACCGCAAAAGGACTTCCGCCTTCTCATCGAGGCCTTCGCCGCCCTGTTGGACCAGGGCGTTGCGGCGCGCCTGCTGCTGCTCGGCGAAGGGCCCCAACGAGCCGCCCTGGAGGCTCACGCGCGCGCGCTGGGCCTTGGCGGCGATCGCATCGCCATGCCCGGATTTATCGACAACCCGCTTCCCTTCATGAAGGCGTGCGCCGCGTTTGCGCTCAGCTCACGCTATGAGGGGTTTCCGAACGTTCTGGTGGAGGCGCTCGCCTGCGGGGCTCCGATCGTCTCCACGGACTGCCCTAGCGGTCCGCGGGAGATCCTGGACGGTGGGCGTTGGGGGGCCCTCGTCGACGTGGGCGACGCCGCTGGATTCGCGCGCGCCCTTCAAAACACGATAGAGAACCCGCCGGATCGCAACGCGCTGAAAATATCGGCGCGGAGGTTTAGCGTTGAGGCGGCGGTGGCGCGCTATAAAGTGATCTTTGATGGCGTCGACTGCTGACCTTCGCATTCATGGCGCGATGTATGGGCGCGGCCTGGAGGCCGTGTTCCTGGTGCTCGCATTTTTTGTGCTGAGCGAAGCGGCCTCGATTGTCTTCTATGGGCTGCGCGGCGCTGCGGAAAAGTCGCTCACGGAGTCCAACAGCACGCGCTTGCTCACAATGTTTTCGATCTACGCCATCGCCGCCGGCGCCATGGCGTTCCGAAACGTGCGGATGTTTCGGCTCTTTCTTGACCAGCCGGTCCTTTTGGCGATCGCCCTGTACCCTTTGGCGTCTGTTCTGTGGGCGAGCGAACCCGACCTTGCCTTTCGCCGGGCGGTCGCCCATGCCCTGACGATTACGTTCGTGGTCTACCTGATCATGAACGTGCCCGGGGAACGCATCTTGCGATTGTTCACGATCGCTTGTGCGATCGGCGGCGTCGCTTCGCTGTTGCTCATCGCGATGATCCCCGGGGCGGGCGTCGAGCATGCCGGACCGAATGCCGGTTCCTGGCACGGCCTTTACGGTCACAAGGCTCAAGTCGCCCGGGTCGCGGCGATCGCTTTCATATGCGCTGCGGCCATTCCCGTCCGCTCGCACAATGATCGCGTTCTCAAATGGATCGTTATTGCGAGTCTCGCGCCTCTTCTTGTGATGTCGCAATCGCGCGCGGGATGGATCATGGTGTTCGCCGGCCTGGCGACGTGGACGCTCCTCATCGTTATGCGGCGGTTACATTTGACGCCGCTGCTGAGGGCGCTGATCATTGTCGTTGCGGTTGCGACGGCTGTCGCGTTCATCCTTCTGGCGGAGGCGGCTCTGCTGGCGCTTATGGGCCGAGATGAGCGCATGTCTGGCCGCGTATCCCTGTGGCGGCCCATCTTCGCATCATTTCAAGACCATCCCTGGCTTGGCGTCGGCTATCGATCTTTTTGGACGCCGGAAGGATTGAACGATTTCTTGCCGCTCCTGGCTCACCGCGGCTTTATCCCGGGCCATGGCCACAACGGATACCTCGACACCATTGCCGAGTTGGGTCTGGTTGGCGCAGGTCTTTTGGCTCTGTTCCTTGTCAGCGGAGTTCTCGTCGGCTTGATTGAAAGCTTCCGGCGTGAGGGAAATCCGCTGGCCCCGGTCTGCGTCGCGTTCCTGACCGTATTCGCCATCAACAATTATGTCGCTACAGTCGCCTTCGAGCACTCGGATATCCTTTGGGTTTTCGCTGTGTGGGCGTGGGGGATGTTGATGGCTGGGCTGCGCGCGCCAGCGCGCAGACATGCCTGGTCGCGCGAGACACTCGGCAATGTGAGCAGAGGTCGCGACGCCGCTGGCGCGCTGCGCGCCTACGACGCGGGACGTAGACGACCATAAACCTCAGCGACAGCTGACACATGGCGCGCCCGCGTAAGTCGTGCGGCGCTCTCCAAGGCGGCCGCCGAAACGGCTGCGCGCAAGCGGTCGTCATGCAACAAGGCAAGGATGGTCTGACGCCAAGAGTCGATGTCTTCAGGCGGCAAGATAAAGCCGTCGACGCCGTCACGGATCACTTCGCGCAGGCCGCCATCCTCCGACGCAAGGATAGGCAGGCCAAGACTTTGCGCCTCGACGCCGACGCGCGCTAGCGGCTCGCGCGTAGCTGGATGCACAATTACATCGCAGGCCGCCATGTGCCGCTCCACGTCGGACACATGACCTCGGACGACGAGATTCGATAATGTGTGCGCCTTGGGCGCAAAATGCGGATCGTGGGGTACGCCGTCAGCGCCACACATCAAACCCCAAACCGTTCGCGCGCTGGATCGGGCGACAGCGTTGAGGATGTCGATGAAGGCGCTGGGCCTTTTGCGAATTGTGCGGCTGCCAAAGAAACCCAGGACCGCTGCGTGTTGAGGTATGCCCAAATCTGCGCGCACCTCACGACGCGCATTGTCAATGTCATGAACCGAAAGCTGCGCCTCGAAGGGATTATAGATCACCTCGCACTTTCGCCGAGCAAACGGAGGAAGCCCGTCGCGACTGTAGCGCGACACCGCAATGATCGCTCGGGAAGAGGCAAGCGCCATGTCAATGCTGACGCTTCGTGTGTAGGTGCTACGCCAATGCGCAACCAGCGCGGCCCCGGCGAGGGCGGCGGCGGGAGCCCACAGGCGCAACATCCGCTTGTCATTCGCGTGAACGATGTCGATGCGTTGATCCTTGAGGCGCGTCGCAAAATGCAATCCCTTGAGCATGGCGGACGCTTGGAAGGAATCAAGCTTCGGGTCGTCGGCCGATCCAGCTAAGGCGGGCAATCGGTCTATTGGCAGTCGTCTGCGCTGCGCTTCATCCAGTACTGGGCCTTCGCCATGGAGCCCCAAGCGAACATCGTAGCCATGGACCAGAAGGTCTTCTATCAGGAGAAAGCTGGAATAGACATGGCCGCCCAGCGCGATGGCGCTATAGGGAAAGTACAGCTTCGGGGCGCTCATAAGGCGACCCGGAAGCGCACCGTGCGAAACGCCGCCCCAAGAGGAATGCTAGTCTCGCCATGCATCACATTGCCCGACGCCTGTCGAAACGCGCCATGCGCGTCCACACCCGTCTGCGATTTCTGGTGAGCGCTATCCGGGTCGGCCGCCACACGGCAATCCATCCGCGCTCCAGACTTGTTCTGGTCAATGGGGGCGCCATTGCGATAGGAGATCGTTGCGTCGTTCATGATGGCGCGATGCTTCTGACCTATGGCGGCGCGATTTCTATCGGCTCGGATTGCACAATCAATCCCTACACTATCCTGTATGGCCATGGCGACCTGACGATTGGCCATCATGTGCGGATCGCCGCGCATTGCACGATCATTCCCGCGAACCACGGAACTGATCTTGATCGAGGGTTCATCGCGGAACAGCCCATGAAACTTCAGGCGATCACGATTGAGGACGATGTCTGGATTGGCGCCGGCGTCCGCATTCTCGCAGGTGCGCACATAGAGCGTGGAGCCGTGGTTGCGGCCGGGGCGGTGGTGCGCGGCCGCGTTCCCGCGTACAGCGTGTTTGGCGGCGTACCGGCGCGGTTATTGCGCATGCGCACCTGAGCCCCCATGGCCCCTCAATATTTGCTCGAAGCCGTCAATCATCGCGTTCAGCGTAAACGTGGTCTCCACGTGTCGACGCGCTGCTTGTCCCAGTGAAGTGCGGTAAGCCTCGTCTTGGCGCAAACGCTCGATCGCGGCGATCCAGGCCGGCGGGTGATTGAGCGGGGCGAGAACGCCATGGGCTGCGCCATTTGCATCGCACAAGGTTTCGCGCTGTGTAGGAATATCTGATGCGATAACCGGCAAGCCCTCATGCATGGCTTCAAGGATAGAATTGCTTTGGCCTTCAAATGCGCTGGTTTGTATGAAAGCGTCCGCCGCGCGCAGCAGATGGGGCATTTCGGATTTCTTCAATGCGCCAAGAAACATTACGCGGTCTTTCAGCCCCAATTCGTCTCGTTGCCGCGCAAGAGACTGTTGCAATGGCCCGTCGCCCGCAATGACTAATCGAACATTTGGCAGCGCTTTAACGATGTCAAGCATGACGGGATAACGCTTCTGGGCTTTCATTCTGCCGGAAGCGACCAGCAAAAACTTGTCGTCTGGGATGCCGAAGCGGATGCGCGCCTCAGTGGCCGACAAGAATGAAGGCGTCCAGTCGATGCCGTTGTGCACTACAGAAAGTTTCTGGCAATAAGCCGCCGGGTAATCTGCAACATCATCACGAACGCCATGTGACACTGCGACGATATCGGTATACACGCCGCTTGCGCCGAAGGCGCGATCAAGAACCTTTAGCGGCGCAGAATATGTGCTTGGCGGCGTCCGAAGAGAGGCGATGCGGCGTCGAACGCCGGCAAGCGCCGCCGCCGACTGCCCGACAATGCAGGCTAGGGGCAGAAACGTGATGACCGCATCAGCTCGAAAGCTTTTCAGGGATTTCGCGGTGATGGGGAGGAGGTTGCCATAATCAATTCCGGATAATTTGGCCTTGGCGTGAAATGTTTTCACGCCGCTGTAGTCGACGAATGTGTCTTGCTCTTGGTAGAAAAACCAAGTCTCCGTCACATGTCCGCGCGCACGAAGGCCTGCCATGAGTCGCACGAGCGCCGATTGGGCGCCGGCGGCATTCATGAAAGATGCAATGCCGACGATGCGCACGCTTGAAGTCCCGTTACAGCCAGTATGCGGTTAGGATGATGTCGCGTGGTGCGATGGCGAGACTTGGGGCCTCGGTCTCGTTGAGGAGCAGCGAGCACTCATGCAGGGCTGCGAGCGCGCCTGGCAACCGGTGCAGGGCGTAACCTGCGTCAAGCGAAGTCTCAAAGAAGCGGCCAAGGTCATGCTGCAGAAGCCTTATGCGGTCTCTGAGCTTGTCAGAAACGGCAGCGGGCTGTGCTGCGCTGGTGCGCAGCAAGTGAACAATGTCGAAGTCAAGGCAGTAGGGCGTGGTTTCGATGAAGGGGCGGCGTTGCATCAGCAGCTTTGCGCATTCAGCATGTAATGCATGTGCGGCCGTGAACGGTTGGCGGCCGCATGAATAGTTCACCCAATGCAGATGGACAACGCCGCCAAGTTCTGCGGCGATGGGGTTGTGGCGCAAGCTGTAGGCTAGGTTGAAGAGCGAATGCAGCGTGTCGCTGCGAAAGGGGTGAAGAAATCCCGAGTTGGGATCCAGCAAGACGTCGGCAGCGCGCAGCACGGTGTCGACGTCTGGTCCGCCGGATGAGGCGTACGCGTCTGGGAAGGCCTCCCGCAACGCCAACAAAATCGCAGGCGCGCCACCAATCCAATGACTGACGCGCCAAGAATGATGCGACCAGCGCTGCGGCCAGCGCGGCATATTGTTGTGAGGCGATATAAGGGCGTCGAATGTCCAATTCTTGGGATGGAGGTCTGTGGGAAATTGGGCGCCGTCGACTTTTCTGAGCAGCGTCAGCGCGCCCAAGGCATAGGCAGTTGCGTGCACGCTGATTGGTCGCCGTGGGCTGGAGAGCCTGCCGTGTCCAGGGAGGTCGTGCTGCAAAAGGATAGTTGAGAACCGCGTGATGGCGTCCGGTGCGACGCTGTCGGTGTTGAGCAGGCGTTGCACGTACAAGGCATCGCAAAGGTCTTGCAACGGCGCGACGTCGGTGCAGCCCGGCTCAGTCCAGAAGCGGTAGGCGGCGCCATGGTGCGTGCGCAAATAATCGATGATTGCGGCCGCTATGGGTGACGCGGCGCGGTCGAGCGCGGCCGCCATTGGATCGTGCGCGAGCGTACGTGGCGGTGTGAACTCCGAGGATAGGGGCATCACACATGTCCTTCGCAGGCGGCCACGTCGCTTTCAAGGTCCAAAAGGCGCGGTCAAGGCGGCCACCCGTTTTGGCCTGTAGCCGACGCGTCGGTCTAAGCCGTCCCATCTGAGATTGGCGCCGCGGCGACGGCCGATCGGGCGCATGGCCTACAGCTATCGGCAGGGCGGATGCCGAGCGCCCTCCAGATGATGGTATCGAGCGACTCCAGCGTGTGCTGCTGCCATGCTGTCCGGCGTTCGGTCTGGGCTTAAACTAAAGGGGCGTCCCTAAAGGAACGCCCCTTATCCAAGCACCTTCACGCGTCAATCTGTCATCAGATCAGGAAGTCGCCAGCGTCAACCGTACTGATGTTCGTGTTCGTCAGCGCGAGCGTCTCGTCAACCACGGTGTCGCCGTCGAGATCGATGGAAACAATGACATTAACGCCCGACTGCGCCCAGGTGATCTGGCTGATGCTCGCGATCCCGAGTTCCGTCAGGTCGATCACGTCATCGCCCGACGCTTCGAAAGCTTGAATCTTGTCGCCAGTCAGCTCGGCAGCAGCATCGTAAACAAACGTATCATTGCCGGCCCCGCCTGTGAGTTCGTCGGCGCCGAGGCCGCCAACCAACCGGTCATCGCCATCGCCGCCGAGCAACCGGTCGGCGCCAGCGCCGCCGCTGAGGAAATCGTTGCCGCCGTCGCCTTCGATGTAATCGTCGCCGTTCTGACCGAACAGCAGATCGTCGCCGTCGCCGCCGCTGAAATCGTCGCTTTGATTGCCGCCGCCGATGACGTCGTCGCCGGCTTCGCCATTGACGACGTTGAGGCCGTCCCCGCTGAGGATGTAGTCGTTGCCGCCGCCGCCGTTCACGACGTCATTGCCGAGGTCGAAGATGAAACCATCGTCGCCGCTTGTTCCGGTCACCTGGAAGTGCTCAACGCCGCTGTAATTGACGGTGTAGCCGTCGACAGAGGCCGTGCCGCCAAGCGCGCTCGTCGAGAACGTGTGCACCAAGCCGCTGGTCAAATTGCCGAAGCGCAGGATGGCCGTATCGTTGCCGGCGCCGCCGCGCACATCATCCGTTTCGCCCGCCGAGCCCACGCCAGCGTCGAGCCGGTCGTTCCCATTCTCACCGTACACGCGATCGCTGCCGGCCCCGCCGACGACGGAATCATCGCCCGCGCCGCCTTGCAAGTAATCGTTGCCGGCGCCGCCGGAGACGTAATCGTTGCCGCTTCCGCCGGCGGCGTAGTCATCGCCTTCGCCGCCAAAGAGCGTGTCGTTGCCCTCATCGCCATAAAGGGAGTCGTTGCCTGCGCCGCCTTCGATATAGTCGTCGCCCTCGCCGCCCTGAACGATGTCATTGCCATCGCCCGCGAACACGCGATCGTTTCCGCGTCCCGACCGGATCACATCATCAAACGCTGTGCCATTGATGATGTCGTCGCCGCTGGTGCCGTTGATATTAGCCATGCCCCGCCTCCACTCGCCACCCCATGGTTAACGAACGAGTCAGGTGTAGCCAAGCGCGAAAATCCCCGCAAGCGCCCCTCGACTGCAATCAAAGGTGGTTTTCGTGCGGCGCTTGGGGCCCGTCGCTCCAGAAGCGCTCGAATGGTGGTTGCAGGTGTGCCAAGAATGCGCCTGGATTCAAGATGCTAGTCATCGTGTGCGCGCGCGGCGATGCGGCGGCCCCTGCAACCGCCGGGGCGGCGGCTGAAAAAATCCACAGATTTGTAGAAAGCGAGCCGTGCGAGATTCCACTTCCGTTGGCTGCCAATCGGCGACAGGACGGTCCCCGAAAGTCGATGTCTCGAACGAGGGAACGGTGTGGCGCGTCGCTTAGGCCAAAGGCTGGGAGCAGCGTTGCGCAGCGATGACGCGCGCCATGCGGGCTTGTTGATCGGCGCCACGGCGCTCGGTCAAGCGGCTTTGCTGGGCACGTTGCCCATATTGGCGCGTCTTTATCCGCCGGCGGATTGGGGGATGCTCGTCACATTGACCGCGCTGGCGACTGTCGGCGCGTCGATATCGGCGTTGTGTTACGATTCCGCGATCGTCCTGCCTCGGTCAGACCGGGCCGCGCGGGCGCTTTTCGCGCTGTCGCTTCGTGTGATCGCGGCAACTTCGGCGTGCGGGGGCGTCGCGGCGTTTCTCGCCCACCTGGCTATGCCCACGGCGCTGGGCGGCGGCGATGCGGCGATCTTCGCCTTGGGGTTCTTTGTCTATTCGCTCGGCGGCGGCGTCATCAGCGCGCTCGGACACGCGCTCGGTCGCGGAAAGCGCTATCGCCCAATCGCCCTGTCGAAAATCACACAGACCGCCGGCCCGTCACTGGCGCAGGTCGTGGTCGGCGTCGCCGGGTTCTTGGGGGCCAACGGCCTCGTAGCGGGTCGCGGCTTCGGCCTGATCGGGGCGGCAGGCCTTATGTCGATCGCCGCGCCGGCTGGGTATCGTCTCGGCGACGCGGCGCGCACGCCGCGCGCAGACATGGCCGCCGCTGCGCGCATGTATCGCGACGTCATGCTTCAGGCGCCGCGCCAGCTGTTGGTGCGTGGAGCGACGGCGTTGCCCGCCGCGTTTATGGTGGCGAGCTACGGGGCGGCGGCGGGGGCGCTCTTCTTTTTCGCGCAGCGTCTGGTTGAAAGGCCGGGCGCTTTGATGGGCGACACGCTATCGAGGCTGCCCATGCGCCGCTTTGCGCAGCTGCGCGCCGAGCGAAAGCCGCTGTGCCGCGCCGCCCTGGTGTGGACCGCGGCGATCGCGACGCCAATCGTCGCCGGCGTCGCCCTCGCAGCTGCGTTGGCGGATCAGATCGTTGCAGTCCTGTTCGGTCCCGCGTGGGTGGAAGCCGGCGGCTATGTCGTGGTGATGTCGGTATGGGCCGGGGCGCGCTTATTGGCGATGCCGCTCACCACCCTGATTTTTGTGCTCCGCCAACACAAACTTGGACTTACCCTTGACGGCGTCTTTGGTCTGCGCGCTTTGGCGATACCAATCACAGCGTACGTCGGCGGCGACGCCTTGGTCGCGCTGTCGATCTTTTCGGGTCTAAGCGTGCTTTACCATGCGCTTCACATGGCGATCGGCGTCCGCGCGGCGCGTCGCCATGATCGCGCCTTGCATGCGGAGGTTTAGTGGTGCGCATGACGCGAGCCGATGCAGTGAGCCATATCGTCGAGCCAACGCCAGACGACGACGCACGCCGCTATCTCGATGCGTCTTTTCGATCCAAGGGGATCGGCGGCTGGCGCTCGATCTACCTGCAGATTATCTCCAAGATTCAGTGTTCGACCTTGCTTGAGGTGGGCGCTGGCGCGCCGGATTTTCTGCTGGCTGCGCCGGCGCAAACGCGCATCGCACTCGACGTGAGCGACCGCTATCGCAAAGACTTTGAGGCCGCGGGCGTGACATTTCGCTTGTGCGACCTCGACACGCAGCCCCTCGGTGAGCTTCCTCCAATCGATGTCGCCGTATGCTCCGATGTGTTTGAGCATCTTCGACAGCCCGTGCGCGCCTTGTCGGCGCTTGCGCAGGCGCTCGGCCCCGAGGGCGTTCTGCTCAGTCACGTGCCCAATGAGTACGGACTTACGCCCATGCTCGGCGTGATGTTTGGCGAACGGGAGAGCACACAATTTCATGCAGGCGCTCGCGAATGGGATGACCCGCATCTGCGACGGTTTACGGACCGCGGCTATCGCGCCTTTCTTCAGCAGGCCTTCGCCTACAACATCCGCTTGACGCCGCTCCGGTATCGGCGGCCAGCGCGCTGGCTGTCGCGATGCGGCGTGGAGCCGCCCTATTGTCTGCAAGGCGGGCCGACCTACGCCAGCGTCAATAGCGGGGCGGCCGAACAGCGCCTGCGCCACGCCTTGCATGCAATCGGATTTCGTGGCGCATAAAGCCTATGGTCTGCCGCCGTTCGCAATGAGCGCTTGGTGAGACGTCCCGCGGCGGGCGCCTGTGTCATGGTCGTCGCAGCGCGCGCGCCGGCGCGGAAGGCGTCGCTGCCCCTTGCGGCTGTCGCGACCGCGTTGCGCGAACAGAAGGTTTGTCTTGGCCTTGACGCCTTGTTCAGTTTGCGCGCTTTCGTCATACGGGCGACGGCGGCTGCTGGAGCCGCTGCGATCGAGGCGCTTTGGGCCTTGCGGGGCTGAGTGTGCGTCATCAGGCCTTGGTGGTCGGCGGAGCCGCGGCGGCGCGCCATGATCGCGCTCTGGCCGGGTCGTGAGCGCTGTCCGGTCGCGCGCCCCACTTTCTGTTCACGAGGCCAGTCGGCGATGCATTTCCGCTCTGAGACAATCGTCGCTCGCGCGCCGCCCCTTTCTCTACAGCCGCCTGGGACGCAGCTCCCGCGCAGCTCCAGCGCGGTTGCGCATTGAGGCGCGGGCGATGCTGTTCAACTCCAACGCGTTCCTGCTGCTGTTTTTGCCGCTGGCGTTCGCCGCGCATCGCCTCGCTTTGCGGTCGCGGACGGCGCAGGCCGCGATTGCGGTGCTCGTCGTCGCCTCGATAGGCTTTTATGTCGCAACCAATGCCGCATTCGCCGGCATCTTGTTCGCCTCGATCATCGTCAACTACACAGCCGGTCTCGCCATAGCGCGGCGTCGCTCGCGAGCGCTGCTGCTCGTCGCGATCTGCGCCAATCTCGGGCTTTTGGGCTATTTCAAATACGCGAATTTCGCGATCGAGAACGTCAACGCGCTGTTTGGGGCGACCTATCCGGCGCTCGAGATCGCGCTGCCGGTCGGCATTTCATTCTACACGTTCACGCAGCTGACTTATCTCGTCGACGCCTATGTCGGCAAGGCGAAGGAGAAGGACATCCTGGCCTACGGCCTGTTCGTGACCTTCTTCCCGCATCTGATCGCCGGCCCGATCATGCATCACGCGCAGATGATGCCCCAATTTAAGCGCAAGCCGGCGCGGGCGCGGCTGGCGAACCTGGCGCCGGCGGGCTTGTTTCTGCTTGGCGTGGGGCTGGTGAAGAAGCTCTACATCGCCGATCCCTTGTCGACGCTCGCCTCGCCGATGTTCGACGGCGCCGCGCAGGGCGTCGATCCGAACTTCTACGCCGCTTGGGTCGGCGCGCTGGCTTATGCGTTTCAGATCTATTTCGACTTCTCGGGCTATTGCGACATGGCCGTCGGCCTGGCGCTGCTGTTCGGCATTCGCCTGCCGGCGAATTTCAACTCGCCCTATAAATCGACCTCGATCATCGCCTTCTGGCGGCGCTGGCACATGACCTTGTCGCGGCTGTTGCGCGATTACGTCTATATTCCGCTCGGCGGCAATCGGCGCGGCGTCTCGCGCCGTTATCTCAACCTCATGACGACGATGCTCGTCGGCGGCGTGTGGCATGGCGCGAGCTGGAATTTCGTTTTGTGGGGCGGCGTGCATGGCCTGCTATTGGCGCTCAACCACGCCTGGAACGCGCTGCCCTTCGTGCGCGCCGGGTTTCGCGCGCCGTGGCTGTTCGGGCCGCTGACGTTCCTGGCGGTGACGCTCGCCTGGGTGCCGTTTCGCGCGCTTGATTGGGACAGCGCGCAGCGCATCCTTGAAACCATGGCCGGCGCGCATGGATTGGCGGCGCCGCTCGAACTCGACTGGCTTTTGCGGCGCGTCGGCGTCGATCTGTCGTCGTTCGGCGTCGCCATCGTGGCGGAAAACGAACGCCGCGATCATTATCTCGCGCTGGCGACGATGGCGGCCGCGGCGGTCATCGCGTTCTGCGCGCCCAACGCGCTGCAGATCGCCGCGCGCTATCGCCCGACCGCCGATTTCGCCGCCGATGTCGCCAGCGACTGGTCCAGCGATTGGCGGCGCAAGCGTGCGGCGTTGCGCTTTGCGCCAGGCGTGCGCTCCGGCGTGCTTGTGGGCGTGATGATCGTTGCGGCCTTGATGGCCATCAACGCGGCGCGTCCTTCCGAATTTCTCTACTTCCAATTTTGACGATGCGCGCGCGTGATCGCCTCCGTCGCTTTTTTTACGCTGCTGCGTCCTCCACGCTGATCGCCCTATGCGTGCTGGTGGGCGCCTTCGCCGCGCAGATCGAGCGGCCCACGCGCGAGGGCGCGGGGCGTTGCGCCTTCGTCAAGACGAAGGCTGAGATCGCCGCCGCGCAGCCCGGCCGGCGTCTGGTCGTCATCGGCGGATCGGGCGTGCACTGGGGCGTCAACGCCGAGCGCTTGGGCGCGCGGTACGGCTATGCCGGGGTGAATTTCGGCACGTTCGCCTCGCTCGGCGCCGACATCATCCTGTGGGAGGCGCGCAGAACATTGCGGCGCGGCGACGTCGCGCTCCTGGCGCTCGAATACGACGTGCTCTCGCAACCGGGCGCGTCGCGACAGAGCGTGGACTTCGCCTTATCCTGCGGGCGCGATTGGCTCGCCGCGCAAGATCCGTTGCGCCAGGCGCGGCTGGCGGTGGGGTCCGATCCGCTGCGGCTGACGGCGCTGCGCGCTGCGCCGGAAACCTATGTCATTCCGCCGGAGGCGCGGCGGTTCAGCGCCCATGGCGATCCCTATCTCGATGCGCGCTCGTTCCGCCCGATTTCGCCGGAGGTCGCGCGACGCGTCGATCTCTACCGCCCCTTGTCGATCCCGGCGCGCGGCGCGCCCGAAACCGAACGCGCGCTGATCGCCTTCAGGGACTGGGCCGCCGCGAACGGCGTGCGCGTGCTCATCACCTGGCCGAACACGATCGCCTTCGACGCCTATGCGCGCATGCCCACTTTCGCTGCGCTCGAGGCCTGGTATCGCGATCTGGGGTTCACGGTCGTTGGCGCGCCGTCGATCGGCCTGCTGGAGCGGCGCTATTTCTCCGACACGATGTACCATCTCACCGCCGAGGGCGTGGCGGTGCGCACCGCACGGCTCGAGGCCGCCTTGGACCCCGTCCTTGGCGCGGGATCGCCGCCTGTGGCGCCCGAGAGCCTACCCACGCCCCGGCTTCCTTGATAGGAAGGGTGCGCTGCGGGATCGCACGGTGAAGACGCCGGCGCGCCAGTCGGCGGGGTATGGCGCGAGGAAGCGGTTTGAGCGGGAAAAAGCCTGCTGATCCAATGCGTGAGGCGATGCGCGCGGGCCGCGGCATCGTCCTTTGGGCGCTTATCTTCGGCGCCGGCGTGGCGCTGCTGTATCTCGCCCCCTCGCTGTTCATGATGCAGGTCTATGACCGCGTGCTGACCACCGGCGGTCTAACGACGTTGTACCTCCTGGGCGGCGCTCTGATCGTGGCGCTGTTGACGCTCGCCTTCCTTGACGAATTGCGCGTACGGCTCATGGCGAGGCTCAGCCTGCGGCTGGACAAGCTCGTTGCGCCGCTGATCCTGCAGGCCAGCCTGCGCCGCGATGCGCGGGTCAGCGATCAGCGCGCCCGTCAGGCGCTGCGCGATTTCGATCAGATGCGCCAGACCCTCGCCGGCCAACCGGCGCTGGCGGTGCTCGATGCGCCCTGGGCGCCGCTTTACATCGCGGTGTGCGCGCTCATCCATCCCTGGCTCGGCGGGCTGGTCGCGGCGGGCGCTGCCGTGCTGGGGCTGGCGGCGTTGCGCAGCGAGGCGGTGATGCGCCGGGCGCTCGACGAAGCGTCGGATGCGATCCCGCGATTTTACGCCGCCCAAGAAGCCGATTTCGCCAACGCCGAGCCGGTGCGCGCGCTCGGCATGCAGCGCGTGCTCATCGACCGCCAATTGGCGCGGCGCGCCGACATCCACGCCCTGCAGGCGCGCAGCACCGCCACGTCGGCGCGCTACGCTGCGATCACGAAATTCCTGCGCCTTGCGCTGCAATCCTCGGTGCTGGGCCTCGGCGCCTATCTCGCGATCGAAGGGGCTATCAGCCCCGGCGCGCTGATTGCGGCGTCGATC
>CAZMRN010000016.1:0-17044 GCA_964568575.1 uncultured Caulobacteraceae bacterium | reverse complement strand
GGCGCAGGATCAGCCGCGCGCCGCGCGCCGCGAGGTCGCGCGCCAAGGCTTCGAGGCTGTAGTGCAGCCACCAACGCGCCGCGCCGCCGAGCCGCCAGGGGCCCGGGGTCACGTCGTCCAACACGAAAAGGCCCAGGACCGGCCGCCCGGATTCAACCGCAGCGTTCAGCGCGGGATTGTCGCTCAGGCGGAGGTCCTGCCGAAACCAGACAAGCGCCGGGGCGGCGACGTCGGGCGGTGGGGCGGCGGGCTTCGGCACACGCGCACTACGACAGAGCCCGTCGGGCGGATCAACGGGCCGCGGCTTGCCACAAGCGCCGGCAAGAGCGCTATACCGATGCGCGATGACGCCCGCCTTTCCCTCCGCCCGAGCAGGCGCCGCCCGATGAGCGCCCCGCTGATCGTCGTCACCGGGGGCGCGGGCTTTATCGGTTCGAACATCGTCGGGCGGCTCGCGGCTCGCGGCGACGCCGACATCGTCGTGTGCGATTGGCTGGGCCGCGCCGAGGAGGGCAAGTGGCGCAACATCGCCAAGCACGACATCGCCGACATCGTGGCCCCTGAAGGCCTGATGGCCTATCTCGACGCGCGCCGCGCCGAGGTCGCAGCGATCGTCCACATGGGTGCGGTGTCCTCGACCACCGAGACGGACGTCGATCTCATCGTCGAGCGCAACATCCGCGCGTCGCAGCGCCTGTGGCGCTGGTGCGCCGACCACGCCAAGCCGCTGGTCTACGCCTCGTCGGCGGCGACTTATGGCGACGGCGCGCAGGGCTTTCGCGACGCCGACGACATCGCAGCGCTGCGCGCGCTGCGGCCGCTCAACGCCTATGGTTGGTCGAAACAGGCGTTCGATCTGATGGCGATGCGCGACGCCGCCCGCGGGCGCGCGCCGCCGCGCTGGTCAGGCCTCAAATTCTTCAATGTCTACGGCCCGAACGAACAGCACAAGGGCGCGCAGAAAAGCGTCGTGGCGCACATGCATCCCACCGCCGCCCGCGGCGAGGCGGTGACGTTGTTCCGCTCGCACAACCCGGCCTATCCCGACGGCGGGCAATTGCGCGATTTCATCTATGTGCGCGACTGCGTCGACGTCGTCGAATGGCTGCTCGATCGCGATATCGGCGCAGGCATCGTCAATGTCGGGACGGCGAAGGCGCGCACGTTCCTCGATCTCGCCGGCGCGCTGTTCGCCGCGCTCAAGACGCCGGCGAAGATCCAGTTCGTCGATACGCCGGAGCAAATCCGCGACAAATACCAATACTTCACCGAAGCCGACATGACCCGGCTGCGCGCGCTCGGCTATGATCGTCAATTCACCAGCATCGAGGCCGGCGTCGCCGATTATGTGGAGCGCTATCTCAGCCGGGTCGATCCGCACGCCTGATCGGGCGCCGCAGCGGCGCCGTTGCCGCGCGCACGCTGTTCGGACAAAATTTCAAGGACAAGCAAGGAGGAGACGCGCGCTATGGTTGGGATCACGGCTTATGGCGGCTATGTGCCGCGGTTGCGGCTCCAGCGGGCGGCCGCGGCGAAGGCCAACGCCTGGATCGCGCCGAACCTCATGGGCAAGGCCAAAGGCGAGCGCGCCATGGCCAATTGGGATGAGGACGCGGTCACCATGGCGGTGGAGGCTGCGCGCGATGCGTTGGGGCCCGGCGACGATCGCAGCCACATCAATGCGCTTATTTTCGCCACGACGACCGCGCCGTTTAGCGACCGTTTGAACGCCGGCATCGTCTCGGCTGCGCTCACGCTGGAGCCGAGCGCCGGCGCGAGCGACATCACCAGCTGCCAAAAGGCGGGCGTCACGGCTTTGTCGACCGCGCTCTCGACCGCGCGCGGGGCCAAGGGCGTCAACATTCTGGTCGCGGCGGCCGACAAGCGCCGCGCGCGCGCCGCCTCCACGCAAGAGCTCGATTTCGGCGACGCCGGGGCGGCGTTCGTCGTCGGCGACACGGACGTGCTCGCCGAATGGATCGGCGGCGCGGTGACGACGGCGGATTTCGTCGACCATTTTCGCGGCGCGACGGAGGATTTCGACTACAATTGGGAGGAGCGCTGGATCCGCGACGAAGGCTTCGCCAAGCTTGCGCCGCCGACGATCGAGCGCGCGCTCGCGGCCGCCAAGGTCAAGGGCGATGCTGTCGATTGCTTCATTCTTCCCTCGACGTTCAAGGGCGTGGCCGAAAACGTCGGCAAGCGCGTGAAGATCAAGCCGGAAGCCGTGCGCGACAATCTCTCGGCAAACGTCGGGGAGGCGGGGTGCGCGCACGCATTGTTGATGTTCGCCCATGCGCTCGAAAGTGCGAGAGAGGGTCAGGTTTTCGTGGTCGCGCAGTTCGGCCAAGGTTGCGAGGTGAACGTCTTCCGCGCGACCAAGAAAGCAGAGACCTGGCGTCCGCAACGCGGCGTTTCCGGGTGGCTCGCCAATCGCAAGGAAGAAACCAATTACATGAAGTTCCTGGTGTTCAACGGTCTTGTCGATTGGGACAAGGGCATGCGCGCCGAGAAGGACAACAAGACCGCGCTGACGACGCTTTATCGCAGCAACGATCAGATCCTTGGCCTTGTCGGCGGGCGCTGCACTGAAACCGGCACGATCCAGTTTCCGCGCACGCGCATTTCGGTCAATCCGAACAATCCCACGGTCGATACGCAGGAGCCCTACAAGTTCGCCGAGCGCAAAGCCTCGATCCTCACCTGGTCGGCCGATTATCTCACCTACGCCATGGCGCCGCCGAACCATTACGGCATGATGGTGTTCGAAGAAGGCGGCCGCATCTTCATGGACATCACCGACGTGGAGCCGGGCGACGTCGACAGCGGCATGGCCGTGCGCATGGCGTTTCGCGTCAAGGAATGGGACGACCGCCGCGGCTTCACCCGCTATTTCTGGAAGGCCGTGCCGGAGCGGTGAGGGCGTTTTCGCTTCCCGCGCGCGCAGACATCCACGCCTTGCGCGAAAGACTGGCGCAGAGCGGCTGCGTCCAGGCGCAGGACTTTTTGCGCACGGAAGACGCCGACGCGCTTTACGCCTGCCTGGAGTGCGAGACGGATTGGCGCACCGTCTTCAATCACGGCGAACGCCATGTCGATCTGCACGCCATGCAGGTCGCAGCCCTCGATCCGCGCATGCCGGGCGTTCTGGCGAAGGCTGTGTCGGACGGCGCTGCGGCGGGTTTTCAATATGCGTTCGACAATTTCCCGATCTTCGATGCGGCGCGCAGCGGTGAGGCGATGCCGGCGGCGCTGCGCGCCGTGCACGACCTGATCGCCAGCGACGCCTTCGTGGCGGCGATGCGCGCGCTCACCGGCGATGACCGCATCGCCTTCGCCGACATGCAGGCGACGCGCTATCGCGCCGGCCATTTCCTCACCGAACACAATGACGCCGTGGAGGGCAAGAACCGGCTCTACGCCTATGTGCTCAATCTCACCCGCGATTGGCGCGCCGATTGGGGCGGCGTACTTGTGTTCTACGACGCGCGCGGCGACGTCGCCTTCGGGCTGAAGCCCCGTTTCAACACGCTGAACCTGTTTGCGGTGCCGCAGCCGCACGCCGTCACCATGGTGGCGCCGTTCGCGCCTCGCCCGCGCTACGCCATCACCGGCTGGCTGCGGGGTCTCGAGCCATGACAGGCCCGCGCGAGCCGTTCAGGCGCAGCAGGCGGTAGTTCAAGATAGCGGCGACCGTCACCCAGGCGAGATACGGCGCAAGCAGCAGCGCCGCATGGATCGAGAACGCGGCGAACGCACCGATCAGCGCGGCGATCGACAGCCACAGAGCCGCCACCTCGGCCATCGCCCAATCGAGCCGACGCGCGCCGAAAAACAAGGCCGACCATCCCGCGTTCAGAGCGAGCTGCACGCCGAACAACGCCAGCGCAGGCCACGCCGTCGCGCCGGCCGCGCGCCACACGATCCAGCCCGACAGCGCGATCATCACGTAGAGGATCGACCAGACGACCGGGAACGCCCAATTCGGCGGCGTCCAGGAGGGCTTGCGCAGCGCCGCGTACCAGGCGCCAGGGCGGAAAAGCGCGCCGCTGGACGCGGCCGCAAACGTTGCCGCCAGGCATGCGAAGAGCGCGGGCAATTCCAGATCATTCATGACGGCGAGGCTCCGCGCGATCGCGCTCGGCGGAACATGGGGAGGAGGCGCGGGATCGGCGAACCCGTTCCGCGCTCACGGCAGCGCGGGTTCGACATCGGTGGCGCGAAAATCATCGCCTTTGAACAACAGCGGCAGCCCGCGCGTCCTGGCCAGGGCGTAGGAAAAGCAATCGCCGAAATTGAGCGTTCCGCCCGCGCCATTGCCGCGCCCGAATTGGGCGTAGCCTGTCATTGCCGCAGCCACCTGCGCGTCGTCCACCGCGACGGTCACCAGTTCTGCCGCGGCCACAAGCTGTTCGGCCTCCTCAGCGGCTTCCGCATTTGCGCTGCGCAAGCGCGACACGAACAACTCAATCCGCGTCGCCGCGGAAATGAGCGCGCCGTCGGCGTCCGCCAGCGCGGCGGCGAACGACCGGGCGTCAGGCTCGTTGCGCAGGATCGCGGTCAAGGCCGAGGTATCGACCACGATCATTTCGGCAAGCCGTTCTCGTCATAGAGGATTTCGCCATGCGGCCTGGGATCGCGCTCAGGGATCCTGGCCGAGCGACGCGCGATCTCCATCATGGCGGCGAGCTTATCTGCCGGCGTTCGCGCGTCGGCCTCCGGCGTCCGCTCCAGTCGGTCTCGCAGCGCCTTGGTGACGGCCTCGGTGATGGTCTCCCCGGTGCGGGCGGCCAGTTCGCGGGCGAGCTGGTCGGCCTCTTCGGAGCGTATATACAGCGGCATGCGACGTATATATCATTCAAACGTCACCGCCGCCATAACCTAGGGAGAGCGCGCATGCCCGCAGGGATTAAGGACAAGGTCGCCGTCATCGGCATGGGCTGCTCGAAATTCGGGGAGCGCTGGGATTCCGGCCCCGAAGACCTGATGGTTGAGGCCTATCTCGAGGCGATGGCGGATGCGCGCATCGAGCCGACGCAATTGGACGCGGCCTGGTTCTCCACCCACATCGACGAGATCGGCACGGGCAAAGGCGGCACGCCGGCCTCGCTGGCGCTGCGGCTGCCGAACATCGCGGTGACGCGGGTTGAAAACTTTTGCGCCTCGGGCTCCGAAGCGTTCCGCGGCGCGGTCTACGCCGTCGCCGCCGGCGCAGCCGACATCGCCCTGGCGATCGGCGTCGAGAAATTGAAGGACACCGGCTATGGCGGCCTGCCGGTCGCCAATCCCGGGACGCTTGCGCCGCAAGTGATGCCGAACGGCTCCGCGCCGGGCAATTTCGCGCAACTCGCCAGCGCCTATCGCGCCAAGCACGGCGTGGAGAAGGGCGACCTCAAGCGCGCGATCGCGCATGTCTCGGTCAAGAGCCACGCCAACGGCTCGAAAAATCCTAAAGCGCATTTGCGCAATGTCGTCACGGAAGAAACCGTGATGAACGCGCCGATGATCGCCGAACCGCTGGGCCTGTTCGATTGCTGCGGCGTTTCAGACGGCGCCGCGGCCGCCATCGTGACGACGCCGGAAATCGCGCGCGCAATGGGCCACACCGATCTCGTGCTGGTGAAGGCGATGCAATTGTCGGTGTCGAACGGCCTGGAGAGCCAGCACAATTCCTGGGACGGCTCGTATTTTCACACGGCGCGGATCGCGGCGAAAAAAGCCTATGCCGAGGCGGGCGTGAAAAACCCCCGCAACGAGATTTCGATGATGGAGGTGCATGATTGCTTCTCCATCACCGAACTCGTGACGATGGAGGATCTGTTCATTTCCGAAGAGGGCCAGGCCTGGAAGGATGTGCTGAACGGCTTTTATGACGCCGACGGCCAGGTGCCGTGCCAGATCGACGGCGGTCTGAAATGCTTCGGCCATCCGATCGGCGCGAGCGGCCTGCGGATGCTTTATGAGATGTATCTGCAATTGAAAGGCCGCGCTGCGGAGCGCCAATTGCGCAACCCGAAGCTTGGCATGACGCACAATCTTGGCGGTTCGCCGTCGACGAATGTGTGCTCGGTCGCGATCGTCGGCGTCGAAGGCGTCTGAACGATTTTCCGGCGATAGGAGCAAAAAAGAAGGCCGCCGATCGCTCGGCGGCCTTCTGCACATTTCGCCTAAGCGGCTTATTCGTTGTCGAAGTCCGGCGGCGTGTAATCCGACGACCCCGAAGACGAAGATGCGATAAGCGCCGGCGTGCGCACGCGCAGGCTCGGCCCATGCGTGTCGCGGCGGCGCAGGCTGCCGTCATTGTCGAAATTGTAGCGGATGCCGACCGTGACGCTGGTGGCGTCATAGTCGAAATCGTCGGCGCTGAGATAGTTCACGCCAGCGTTGACGCTGAATTGCGAGCCCGCGAAGCGGTATTCCGTCGAGGCGCCGACAGTCCAGAAGGTCGCATCGTCCACGCCCGGCGCGTCCACCGAAATGTTGCCGACGCCGACATCGCCTTGAACGTACCAATCGTCGAGCGCGTAATGGCGATAGTGCGCGTAGGCTGCCCACACGTCCGCGTCCGCGTCGTCGATATTGGTGTATGAGACCTGCCCGCCCACCGTCGCGTTGGTGAGATAGAGGTCGCCTTCGGCGCCGACCGTCCAGGCGGTGTCGTCATCGCTGGTGGTGGCCGCCACGAAGCCGCCGATCAGGCCCGCCGCCGTGCGGTTGAAGGCATGGCCGGCGATGGTCCAGACGTCTTCCGCCTGGCCGTCGGCGAAAGCGTAAGAGCTTTCGATCTCGCCGCCGAAGTTTCCATGAATCGGAAACGAGGCGACGCCTTCGACGATGCCGGTTTCGGAGGAATCATCGCCGAAATCGGTTTCGACGTCGGTGTAGACGAATTGTCCCCCGACATAACCGGCGGTGTCGGTTTCGGCCCAAGCCGTGCCCGACACCGCGATGACGGCCGCAGCGGCCGTCAAGAGTGTACGAATGCGCATTCTGCTGTCCTTTGGGTTTGCGGGGCTGGGAGCCGATCGGCCCTCGCCTCGTGGTCGGGATTAAGGAGGGCGAGCGCGCCATTGCAATCGCGCGCGGGCGCAGGATTGCGCCGCGCCTTGGAATTCGGAGGCGGTGTTGCAAAAGCGCCGCCGGGCGCTCAGCTTTTGGGGGAATCGTCGCCGGCTGCTTCGCGCGCGAGGCGCAAGCTTGCATAGCTGGGTTGCTCGATCGCAACGCGGTCGATGGCGGCGGCGAGCAGCGCCGCAACCAGGCCTGGCGTGTCGGCGTCCTTGCGCCCGGCGCGCAAATCCGCACACAGCGCCGCGCGCAAAGCGTCGAGATCATCGTCGCGACCCATGAGCGCGGCGAGGCCATCGCGCTCGCGTGCATGCGCGTGCGGGCCATGTTCGATCTCGCGTGCGATCGTGCCCAGCACATTCACCGCCACGCGCCCATGAAACGCCGCGCGGCCAGTGAGCGCCGGCATCGCCGTCTCTTCCAGATAGAGCGACACGGCGCGCACGAGTTCGACCAGATTTGGCTGTCCGTAGCTCATAGCTTGCCTGCGAACATCAGCATCAGATCAAGTTCCGTCTCCGAAGCGCGTCGTCCGATCGCGGCGCGCTCGACGCTCGGATCGAGTCCGCTTTCGAAAGCGCGATACATCGTCATGCACATCACGCCCCATTTCAGCGAGCCGAACATCGTCCAGAAGCGCACGCGCGCGGCGTCGACGGCGGGTGCGCCGCCGGCGGCGCTATAGGCGGCGATCATGTCCTGGGCCGAACCGAATCCGCCGGCCGCATTCCAATACTGGCCGAAGCGCCACGACGGCGTGCACACCCAGCCGAGATCGGCGGCGGGATCGCCCAGATGCGCCAATTCCCAATCGAGCGCAGCGACGAGGCCTTCGGCGTCGACCATCAGATTGCCGTTGCGAAAATCGCCGTGCACCAGAACAGGCGCAAGCGGCGCCGGGATATGCTTGCGCAAATGCGCAAACGCCAAATCGAAGATCGGCCGCGGCGCGTCGAACGAACGATAGACCTCTTCGTAGCGGTCGAGCTGTGCGGCTGCGTCGAGCGTAGGCAGCGGGGGCAGCGTCTCCAGCGGCGTGGCGTGAATGCGTGCGAGCGCTTCGCCGCATTGCGCGGCCAGGCGCGGGCGCGCGTGCGCGAACGCCTCGTCGCGCAAAATCCGCCGCGCCAGCGTTTCGCCCGCGAGACGGCGCATAACATAAGCCGGGCCAAGGCCGTCCTCGGGCGCGCACACATGCACGACCTCAGGCGTCGGCGCGCCCGCCTGACGCGCGGCGGCGATCACCGCCGCTTCGGTCTTCAGGCCGATCGCCTGGGTCGACACGCTGGCCTCCGCGCCGTGCGGGGCGCGGCGCAGGATATAGCCCGCGGCGCCCACGTCGAACGACCAGGTCTCTTGGCTGGCGCCGCCCGATAGGCGCTTCACATCGGCGACCGCGCCGGCGCCAAGGCGCGGCGCGAGACGGGTGAGGGCGGCCTCGACGTCTTGGCTCATGGGCGCGACCTTATCGCCTCAGCCCGAGCGCGCCAGGGCTGCCGCGTCGTCATGGCCGAACAATTCCAGGAGCGTGGCGATGGCGCGTCCGCGCGGCGTCTCCAGGGTGGGATCGCGGTCGATGGCGAGCCTCGCCTCGACGTCGGCGGCGGCGAGCAGATCGCCATGCGCCTCAGGGTTCACCAGCCGAAACGGCGGCAGGCCGCTCTGCTGCACGCCCAGCATGTCGCCGGCGCCGCGCATCTTGTAGTCGGCCTCGGCGATGACGAAACCGTCGTCGGAGCGGCGCAGCGCGTCGAGCCGGGTCTTTGCGCCTTCGCCGAGCGGCGGGCGCCAGAGCAGCACGCAATAGCCCGCCATGCCGCCGCGCCCGACGCGGCCGCGCAATTGGTGCAATTGCGCCAGGCCAAAGCGCTCGGCGTGCTCGATCACCATGATGGTCGCCTGCGGCACGTCCACGCCGACCTCGATCACCGTCGTGGCGACGAGCAGGAAGGATTCGCCGGTGCGAAAACGCTCCATCGCCGCTTCGCGCGCGCTCGCGCTGAGCCGGCCATGCACGAGCTCCACCTTGTCGCCGAACCGGTCGCGCAGCGCCTCGTAGCGATCCTCCGCGGCGGCCAGATCACTGAGTTCGCTCTCTTCGATGAGCGGGCACACCCAATAGGCGCGCTCGCCGCGCGCGGCGGCCCCGGCGATCGCATCGGCGACCTCCTCCATGCGGCTGGTCGGCATCGCCACAGTGCGGATGGGTTTGCGGCCCGGCGGCTTCTCGTCGAGCACCGACAAATCCATGTCGCCATGGACGGCCAACGCCAGCGTGCGCGGAATGGGCGTCGCGCTCATCACCAGCACGTGCGGCGCTTCGCCCTTGTCGACCAGACGGCGGCGATCAGACACGCCGAAGCGGTGCTGCTCGTCGATGACGATGAGACCGAGATCGTGGAAGGCGACGCGATCCTGGAACAGCGCATGCGTGCCGATCACGACATGCACGGCCCCTGAGGACAGACCGTCGAGGATCGCCTGGCGCTCCTTGCCCTTGTCGCGCCCGCTCAGCGCAACCGCGTTGAGGCCGGCGCTCTGCAGCAGCGGAATGAGACCGGCAGCGTGCTGACGCGCCAGCAGGTCCGTCGGCGCCATCAGCGCGCTCTGCAGCCCGGCTTCGGCGGCCGTCGCCATGGTCAGCGCCGCGACCAGCGTCTTGCCGGAGCCGACGTCGCCCTGCAGCAGCCGCAGCATCGGCGCCGGACGGGCCATGTCGGCGCGGATCTCCTCCAGCGCCCGCCTTTGCGCCCCGGTCGGCTGATAGGGCAGGGCGGCGAGGATTTTGGCGGTCAAAGACCCGTCGCCGCGCGCCGCGCGCCCAGGGCTGTCGCGCCGGTGCGCGCGGCGCAGGCGCAAGGCGCATTGCCGGGCGAACAATTCGTCATAGGCGAGGCGCACGCGATGCGGCGCGCCGGGCGCGACGTCGTCGGTCTCCTGCGGCTGGTGCAGCCGGCGCAGGGCCGCAGAGAAGCTGGGCCAGTTTTTCGCGGCCGGCGTCGTCGGCTCCAGCCATTCCGGAAGGTCCGGCAGAAGCGGCAGGGCGGCCGCCACCGCGCGTTGCACCGTCCGAAGCGGCAGGCCGGCTGTGAGCGGGTAGACGGGCTCGATGTCGGGCGGACTGTCGCCGCCGCTGGGATCGACGACGAAATCGGGGTGCAGCATCTGGCGCTCCCCCTGATAGAGGCTGATTTCGCCGCTGAGGATGCGGCGCTGCCCGACCGGGTAGAGCCGCTCCATCATGTCCGGCCGCGCCCGGAAATAGGCCGCAGAAAGAAATCCCGTGTCGTCCCGCAGGCGCACCCGATAGGGCAGGCGCGCCAGGCGCGGGGGAATATGGGCCTCGACCTCGGCCTCGATCGTGGCGATCTCGCCCTCGCGCGCGTCGGCGATCGCCACCCGGTTGCGCCGGTCGATGGCCCCATGCGGCGCCGTCAGCAGCAGGTCGAGCGCGCGGGGGCCGCCCGCGATCTTCTCCAACAGCGCTGCGACATCCTTGCGCGCGCCGCGCGGAAGCTTGAACGGCGCCAGAAGCGGCGCCAGCGGAGGGGAGGAGGTCGCGCTCATTCGTGACGCCGCGCGCTGACAGCGCGGTCGGGATCGTTTATAGCGCCCGCCCGACGGAGCGATACTCAGGATGAACGAGGCGATGGATGAGCGCCGCAAGCGGGCGAGATTTCGCGCCTGGCGCCGCGGCTTTCGCGAGATCGATCTGATACTCGGCGGCTTCGCCGACGCGCGAATCGCCGCCCTCGACGCCGCCGCGCTCGCCGATTTCGAGGCGCTGTTGGAAGCCCCCGACCAGGACGTCTATGCCTGGATCACCAACGCCGCGCCGACGCCGGCCGCCTTCGACACACCGATCATGACCCATCTCAAAGCTTTTCGCGTCGCGGCGCAGCCGTCGTGAGCGCTGCTTCGCCGTTTTCGCAAGCCGTGATCGAGGCGATCGCCGACATCGACGGCGCGCTCACGATCGCATCGACGCCGGATGGCGCGGTCGCGCCGGCCTTGGCGCAGGCGGCGCTCAAGCGCGGCGGGGTGACGCTGTTCATCGCGCGCGACGAGACGCGGGCGCAAACCGCAGAGGCGTTGTCGCGTTTCTTTGCGCCGACGCTGCAGACGCTGCGTCTGCCTGCCTGGGACAGTCTGCCGTATGACCGCATCTCGCCGGCGGCGGCGATCGCGGCGCAGCGCTGCGCGGCCCTGGCGCATTTGGCGCAGCGGCGCAAGGACGCCGAGCCGCTGATGGTGATCGCCACCGCATCGGCGGTCTCCCAGCGCGTGCCGCCGCGCCACCGCATCGCCCAGGCCGCCTTCTACACCCAGATCGGCGAAGTGGCCTCAATGGCGGGGCTTGAGCGCTACATGATCGTCAACGGCTACCAGCGCGCCTCGACCGTGCGCGCGGCCGGCGATTTCGCCATGCGCGGCGGCGTCATCGACGTGTTTCCACCCGGCGCGCCGGAACCGATCCGGTTCGATTTCTTCGGCGATCAACTGGAATCGATCCGCGCCTTCGATCCCGAGACGCAGCGCTCGACGCGCACGCTGCGCGAGGCGATGCTGACGCCGGTCAGCGAAATCCTGCTCGACGACGAGAGCGTTTTGCATTTCCGGAAAATGTTCGTCGAATCGTTCGGGGTCGTCTCCGACGTGGTCTACGATTCGGTGAGCGCGCGGATTCGCCGGCAGGGCGTCGAGCAATGGCTGCCCTTCTTCTACGAGCGCCTCGAGACGGTGTTCGACTATGTCGGCCCAAACGCGCTGATCGCCTTCGATTCCATGGCGGAGGACGCCGCGCGCGAGCGCGTGGAGGCGGCCGTCGATCATTACGAAACGCGCAAATCCGCGCCGACGCCGCGCGGCGCGCCGCCCTTCAGGGCGCCGCCGCCTGAGGCGCTTTATCTAAAGCCGAAAGTCCTGCTGGAGGCGATCGGCGATCGTGCGCTGCGGCGTTTCTCCTCGTTCGCGTCGCCGGACGGCGCGCGGTCGATCGCCTTGGGCGCCGTCCCGGGGCGCACCTTCGCCGCCGAGCGCGCGACGGCGGATGTGAACGTCTTCGAAAGCGCCAGCGCGCATGTGGCCGCGTTGATGCGCGCGGGAAAGCGCGTGATCGTTGCGGCGTGGTCGGAAGGGTCCGCCGAGCGCCTGTCGGGGGTGTTGCAGGATCACGGCCTACAAGAGCCGGCGCTGGCGCAGATCTGGCTGGATGCGGCTGCGCTGAAGGCCGATCGTCCCGCGCTCGCCACGCTGCCGTTCGAGCAGGGCTTCGAGACCGATTCCGTCGCGATCGTCGCCGAGCAGGACATTCTCGGCGACCGCCTCGCGCGTCAGCGCAAGCGGCGCAAGGCGTCGAGCCTCATTGCGGAGGCGGCCGCTTTGTCGCCGGGCGATCTGATCGTGCACCAGGATCACGGCATCGGGCGCTATGAGGGCTTGAAGACGTTGGACGTGCAGGGCGCGCCGCACGATTGCCTCGACCTCACCTATCTCAACAACGACAAGCTTTATCTGCCGGTTGAGAACATCGAACTGGTGACGCGCTACGGCTCGGAAGATGCGGCCGCCCAGCTCGATAAGCTTGGCGGCGTCGGCTGGCAGAGCCGCAAGGCGCGCGCCAAGCAGCGCCTGCGCGACATGGCGGAGGAATTGATCCGCATCGCGGCCGAACGCGCCGCGCGCACGGCTGAAGCCGTGGCGGCGCCGGAAGGCGCTTATGACGAATTCTGCGCGCGCTTTCCGTACGAGGAGACCGACGACCAGCTCGCCGCCATCGAAGACGTCATGGGCGATCTTGCGTCCGGGCGCCCGATGGATCGGCTGATCTGCGGCGATGTCGGCTTCGGCAAGACGGAAGTCGCGCTGCGCGCGGCGTTCCTGGTGGCGATGACGGGCAAGCAGGTCGCCGTCGTCGCGCCGACGACATTATTGTGCCGTCAGCACTTCAAGACGTTTGAGGAGCGCTTCCGCGGCTTGCCCATTCGCGTGCGGCAATTGTCGCGCCTCGTTCCGGCCAAGACGGCCGCCGAGACGCGCGCGGAACTGACCGACGGTCGAATCGAGATCGTCGTCGGCACGCATGCGCTGTTGTCGAAGCAGGTCGCGTTCCGCGATCTGGGGCTGCTCATCATCGACGAGGAGCAGCATTTCGGCGTCAAGCACAAGGAGCGGCTCAAGGAATTGCGCGCCGACGTGCATGTCTTGACGCTCTCGGCCACGCCGATCCCGCGCACCTTGCAGATGGCGCTCGCCGGCATTCGCGAAATGAGCGTGATCGCCACGCCGCCGGTGGACCGCATGGCGGTGCGCACCTATGTGACGCCGTTCGATCCGGTGACGATCCGTGAGGCGCTGCTGCGCGAAAAGTATCGCGGCGGGCAGAGCTTCTTCGTCGTGCCGCGCATCGCGGATCTGGAGGAAACGAGCGAGTTTCTGCGCAAGCAGGTTCCCGAGATCTCGTTCGTGGCCGCGCATGGCCAGATGCCGGCGACGGCGCTCGACGATCTGATGAGCCGTTTCTATGACGGACAGTGCGATGTGCTGTTGTCGACCACGATCATCGAATCCGGCCTCGACATTCCGCGCGCGAACACGCTGATCGTGTATCGCGCCGACATGTTCGGCTTGGCGCAATTGTATCAATTGCGCGGTCGCGTCGGCCGCTCGAAAGTGCGCGCCTACGCGTATCTGTCGACGCCATCGGAGCAGACGCTGACCCTCGGGGCCGAGAAGCGGCTGAAAATTCTTTCTTCGCTAGACAATCTTGGCGCCGGCTTCACGCTCGCCAGCCATGACCTCGACATGCGCGGCGGCGGCAATCTTCTGGGCGAAGAGCAGACCGGACATATCAAGGAAGTCGGCGTCGAACTCTATCAGTCGATGCTGGAGGAGGCGGTGCAGGCGATCAGAGAAGGCCGCGACGAGGCGGTGTCGACGCGCGCCTGGTCGCCGCAGATCAATGTCGGCGCGGCGGTGCTGATCCCGGAAGATTATGTGCCTGATCTCACGGTGCGCCTCGGCCTCTATCGCAGGCTCGCCGATCTCGACACCGATCAGGAGCGCGAGGCGTCCGCAGCCGAACTGATCGACCGGTTCGGACCGCTGCCGCGCGAGGCCGACCAGCTGATCGCGGTGGCGGCGCTGAAGGCGATGTGCCGCGCCGCCTCGATCGCCAAGCTCGACGCAGGGCCAAAGGGCGCCGTGCTCACGTTTCGCGAGCCCGGCTTTCCCGAACCTGCGGCGCTCGTACGCCACATCCAGGCGCGGCCGTTCGAGTTCAAGATGCGGCCGGACGGCAAGCTCGTAATCGCCGGGGAATGGCCAGATCCAGCGCTCAGGCTGAAGGCGCTGCGCGCGGCGCTTGAAGGCGTCGCCAATCTGGCGCTGCGCAAAGCGGCTTGAGATTTAGTCCAACGGCAACGTCACCCGCACGCGCGCGCCGCTCTCGCGGTCCACGATGGCGATATCGCCGCCATGCGCATAGGCGATCGACCGCGCCGCCGGCAGGCCAAGCCCTGCGCCGCGCGTGGCGGATTCGTTCAACCGGATGAATGGCTTGAACACGTCTTCGCGCCGGTCGGGCGGAACGCCGGGGCCGTCGTCGTCGATGTCGATCACGACGACGCCGTCAGCGACCCGCAACGACACGTCGGCCCGTCCGCCATGCTTGACGGCGTTGTCGATAAGATTGCCGATCATGCGCTTCAGGCCCAGCGGTTGTCCCGTCACCACCACGCGCGGGGCGTCGGCGAACGTCGCCGGCTGACCTTCCGCGGCGCGGTCGTCGATCTGGGCGGCGATCAACGCCGTCAAATCGAGGCGCACGCGCGGCTCTTGCGCAGGATCCTCGCGCGCAAAAGCGATGAAGGAGGCGACCAGCGCTTCGATCTCGGCGACTTCCTTGCGCATTTTCGCGCGAATATCGTCTGGCGCGCCTTCGGCGGCGAGCGTCAGACGCATCAGCGGCGTGCGCATGTCGTGCGCCACCGCAGCGAGCGTTTCGGTGCGGTCGCCGATCAGCTTGCGCAAGCGTGCGCGCATCGCATTGACCGCGCGCGCGGCGACGCGCAATTCGCGCGGACCATCCTCGGGCGCCGCCTCGTGGTCGAGATCGGCGCCGATGGTTTGCGCGGCGTGGGCGAAGCGCTGGATGCGGCGCGCCAACCCATTGGCGACGAACAGCGTCAACGCCAACACGATGGTCAGCGTCGCGCCGATGGCGAGCGCGGCGCGCATGATCCAATCGAGATCTTCGGCCGTGCGAGACTGGCGCATCACCGCCCAGGTTCCCTCCGGCAGTCGGGCTGCGAATTCGAAGCCTGACAGCAACACCACGCCATCGGGCGGCGGCCGCATCGCACCGCCGCCGAACGGCGGCGCTTCGGGATTGAGCGGCAGCGGCGAGATGTCGGGCGGCAGCGCCTTCATCGGCGTCTGCACCGGCATCGGCACGCTCCATGTCTCGACGATTGGCGGGCCGCGCGGGCGATCATTCTCGCGCGCAAACCGAAAAACGACATTGCCGGCGTGCGGGCGCGCGCGTACGAACACCTCGTTGGGCTCGATGGCGAGACGTTGCGCGATCAGCCTTTGCATGAAGCGCATCGGCGGCGGGCTCGGTCCCGCATGCGGCGGCGCGGTTTCGATGCGCCAGCGCAGGCCTTCGGTGGAGTGCGGCGCAGCGCCGGCTTTAGCGGCCTCGTAGCCTGCGAAGAAGGCGTCAAGCACCTGGTCGCTGCGGGCGACGTCAGGCGGGCGGCGCGGCAGCATGACGACCACCGACACCGTGATGGCGAACGCCGCCAGCAGCGAAACGACGACAAGCAGCGCCAAATGCGCTGCGATCGGCACGCCTGTTCTGGCCGCCGTCATGCCGGCGTCGGCTTGGCGGCGAACAGATAGCCTTCGCCGCGCACGGTGCGGATCAGATCGCCCTGGCCCGGCCGCTCCAGTTTTTTGCGCAGGCGGCTGACTTGCACGTCGACGGCGCGATCGAACACCTCAGCGTCGGACGAGAACGCGTAATCGAGCAATTGCTCGCGCGTGAGCACGCGCTGAGGGTGCTCGGCGAAGGCGCGCAGCAGGCGGAATTCGCCGGTCGACAGGGCCACGAGAACGCCGTCCGGGTCGATCAATTCACGCCGAGCGAAATCAAGCTTGAAGCCGGCGAACCGCATCGCCTCTCCGCCCGAACGGCGGGCTGAGGCGTCGCGCGCCCGGCGCAGAACCGCGCGCGCCCGCGCGATCAGCTCGCGCGGATTGCATGGCTTGGCGAGATAATCGTCGGCGCCGACCTCAAGGCCGACGATGCGGTCGGCGTCGTCGCCCAGCGCGGACAGCATGATCACCGGCGGCCAGCCGCGTGCCGCCAACCGCCGCGCCGCCGACAGCCCGTCCTCGCCCGGCATCATCAGGTCGAGCACGACAAGATCGGCGCCGCGCGCATCGAGCGCGCGATCCATCGCGGCCGCATCTGCGGCGGAATCGACGCGAAAACCCGCGCGCGCGAACACCTCCGTGAGGCCGCTGCGGATGGCGTCGTCATCGTCGACGATGAGAACGAGCGGGCTTTCGGCGGCGGCGTCGGGAGCGGCGTCAGGCAGGGTCATGACCATTCCGTCATATGGAACGCGGATGTTGCGGCTCTGTTTCAGCGCCTTCGCCGCCACGACGCAAATCGAGAAACGCAGGCAATGGGCGTGCGCCATCAAGTCTGGGCGGCCCGGCGAGGGGGTTCGCAGGACAGGAGCTTCAAGAGTTGAAACGTTTTCTCATCGCCGTCGCCGCCTTGGCCGCCTTGACCGGGGTCGCCGCAGCGCACGGCCCCGACCGGCGCGGACCCCCAACCCTTGACGGGAATGGCGACGGCTGGATCGCCCGCACCGAGATGGAGGCGCAATCCGACGCGCTGTTCGCCCGCCTCGACCGCAACGGCGACGCCAAGCTCGACGCCGCCGACCGCCCCGCGCCCAGC